>JBDNIB010000270.1:0-8540 GCA_041688535.1 Prosthecobacter sp. | reverse complement strand
ATAGCTTGACCACGCCACGGAAGGAAAACTCCTCATCCACCACGGCGGCGAGCCACACCTCGCATGGCGGCAGTTCACCGCTCGCGTGAATGTCTGCCACCGCATGCATCATCGCGGCCAGACCGGCCTTGTCATCCACGGAGCCGCGCCCGTGCAGTTTTCCATCGCGAATCACCGGATCAAAGGGATCAATCGTCATCCCTTTGACCGACACGGTGTCCATGTGCGCCTCAAACACGATGCGCCGCGTCGGATCACGGCCCGGCACCCGGGCGATGACATTGTTACGTCCTGGAAACACCTCCTGCTCCCGCACCTCGATGCCGCGCTGCTCGAAAAACCGCCGCACATACGCTGCCACATCCCCTTCCCCCGGCCCGTCCTCATAGGAGCTGTTGATGCTATTGATGCGCACGAGATCGGCCAGGGTTTGCAAAACGGGAGACATGGTCGGAGCCTAGCCACATCCTCATGCACGGCAAGAAGGGCCGCATACCGCCGTATTTTTTACATTCCATGAAGCCAGCCACCTCCATCCTCCTCGCCTGCGCACTGCCCCTCAGCAGTGTCATCGCCGGCGATGCGCAGACTGCCTTCTTCGAGAAAACCATCCGCCCCATTCTGATCAACCGCTGCTACGAGTGCCATTCCGTCGAGTCTGGCAAAAACAAAGGCGGTCTGCGGCTCGACTCACGCGACGCTGTGCTCAAAGGCGGTGACAACGGCCCCGCTCTCGTCGCAGGCGAACTCGAAAAAAGCCTACTCGTCGAATCCATCCGTTATCACAACCAAGACATGCAGATGCCGCCGAAAGGCGCCCTGCCTGCCGCCGAGGTGAAAGCCCTCGAAGCCTGGGTCAAAATGGGCGCGCCTGATCCACGCGAGGCCGTCGCCGCTGCCACCCAGCATGCGCCGCGTGTCATTGACCTCAAAGAAGGCCGCAAGCACTGGGCCTTCCGCCCCATCGCGAATCCAGTCATTCCAAGCTCCAAGCTCCAGGCTCCAAGCCAGAACCCCATCGACGCCTTCGTCTCCGAAAAACTCCAGGAGAAAGGCCTCGCACTCGCCCCACCCGCTGACAAACGCACGCTCATCCGCCGTGCCACCTTCGATCTCACCGGCCTGCCGCCCACACCGCAGGAGGTTGCCGACTTCCTCCAAGACAACTCGCCTGCCGCCTTCGCAAAGGTCGTCGATCGCTTGCTGCGCTCGCCGCATTACGGTGAAAAATGGGGCCGCCACTGGCTTGATGTCGCGCGCTACGCCGACTCGAACGGCCTGGATGAAAACATCGCGCTCGGCACCGCTTGGCAGTACCGCGATTACGTCGTGCGCGCCATCAATGCGGACAAGCCCTTCGATCAGTTCCTCACCGAGCAGCTCGCCGGCGATCTGCTGGAGTCCGTAGATGTCCCCACGCGGCATCAGCGCATGACCGCCACCGCCTTTCTCAATCTCGGTGCCAAAGTGCTGGCCGAACCCGACAAGGAAAAGCTCGTCATGGATGTCATTGACGAGCAGATCGACGTCATGGGCCGCGCCTTCATGGGCCTCACGCTCGGCTGCGTGCGCTGCCATGACCACAAGTTCGATCCCATCCCGCAGGACGACTACTACGCGCTCGCCGCCATCTTCAAAAGCACACAGAGCCTCAGCCTGGACCGCATCGGCGCGTTGAGCACCGCGTATGAAGCCCCACTCGGATCGCTGGATGACTTCGCCATGGTGAAATCCTCCGAGCGCATTCTCAAAGAGCAAAAAGCCGCCGTCACCAAGGTCGAGGCCGCCGCCACCAAGGCGCTGCGTGATGAGGTGCGTGCCCGCGCGGTGGATTACCTCATGGCCGCCGCCGCACTGCCACGCGCCCCCACCTTGAGCCAAGTGGTACCCATCGCGAAGCAGCACAATCTGCGCGCCCATGTGCTGCTAAACTGTCGCGTCTTTCTCGCCGCGAATGAAACTCACCCTTTCTTCAAGCCCTGGCAGAACGCGCTCAAAATCAAGGGCGAGGTGAAGCAACTCCGCCCCTACTTCACCGCCATTTTCGCTGCGGCTGAAAAGCTCAAGCCCGACCCCAAAATCAAAGACGCCACCGCCGACTCGCTGCTGCACCAGGCCCGCGCCGCGCTCGACAACACCGCTGGCTTCCTCGCCCTGCCACCCGAGCCCATCATTCTTTTTCCCAAAGAGGTTGCCGATCAGGTCCGCGCTCTCAAGGACACCATGATGACGACCGGGAGCAGCCTGCCCGACCTGCCCACCACGCTCGCCGTCGCCGATTCGGCTAAAATTCTCACCGAGCTGCCCGTCCACATTCGCGGTAGCCATCTCGCGCTGGGAAAACCCGTCGCCCGTGGCTTCCCACAGGTCGTGCAGGCATCGCTCAAAACCAAACCGACGTTCAGCAAGCAGCACAGCGGTCGGCTTGAGCTCGCCCACTGGCTCGCCAGCGCGGAAAACCCGCTCACCTCCCGCGTCATCGCCAACCGCCTCTGGACCTGGCATTTCAACCAGGGCCTCGTTCCCACGCCTGACAACTTTGGCCTGCTCGGGCACAAACCTACGCATCCCGAGTTGCTCGACTGGCTGGCCCGCTGGTTCACCAGCAATGGCTGGAGCTTCAAGGAAATGCACCGCCTCATCATGAGCTCACGGAGCTATCAGCAAAGCTCCAGCGTCGCCGCCCAGGGCGTGGAAGCCGATCCCGAGAACCTCCTGCTCCACCACTTCCCCGTGCGCCGTCTGGAGGCCGAGGAAGTGCGCGACGCGATGCTGCACGTCGCCGGCAGTCTCGACAACGCCATCGGCGGCAAGACCATCCCGCGCCGCAATCGCGAGTTCGTCTTTAACCACACCTCCAAGGACTTCACCACCTACGGCAGCACCCGCCGCGCGCTCTACCTACCGATCATTCGCAACAACCTCTACGACCTCTTCCAGCAGTTCGACTATCCCGATCCCGCCACCTCCACCGGCCTGCGCAACAGCACCGTCGTCTCCCCGCAGGCACTGCTGCTCATGAATAGCGACCTCACCACCGACGCCGCGCAAAACTTCACCACCCGCCTGTTCAAACTCTCCGCGGACAAGGCAGCACGCCTCCGCGCCGCCTACCGCATCGCCTACGCCCGCGAAGCCACCGCCGCCGACCTCCGCCGCGCCGAAAATTTTATCACTGCCACCGACGCCGCGCTCAACTCCAGCCAGCAAGACTCCGACAAACGCGAGCAACAGACCTGGGCCATGCTCTGCCAAGCGCTCATGATGAGCAACGAGTTCATCTATCTGCGCTAACACCGTTGCAACGGCGGCATTCTCTGCCACTGCATCGGCATGCCCACCTTTCGTGAAGCGCTGCGTTATTGGCTCAAGCTCGGCTGCACCAGCTTTGGCGGTCCGGCAGGCCAGATCGCCATCATGCACAAAGAGCTGGTGGAAAAGCGGCGCTGGATCAGTGACGCGCATTTTCTGCATGCGCTGAACTTCTGCATGCTGCTGCCCGGCCCGGAGGCCCAGCAACTCGCCACGTATCTCGGCTGGCGCTTGCATGGCGCGAAGGGTGGCATCGCGGCGGGGACGTTGTTTGTGCTGCCGTCTGTGTTCATCCTCTTCGGCCTGAGCTGGCTGTACATGGCAGGCGGGCATCTGCCCTGGCTCGCGGCCCTTTTTCATGGCCTGCTGGCGGCGGTCATCGCCGTCGTGGCGGAGGCGGTGCTGCGCATTGGCAGGAAGGCGCTGCAAAGCACCGCGCTGTGGCTCATCGCGGCGTTGTCATTCATCGCGATCTACTTTTTCCATGTCTCCTTCGTCCTCATCATCGTCGCGGTGGCGTTGATGGGCCTGATCGGCCCACGCAGCCAGTTTCCGGCTGGCAAAAGCCACGGCAGCGCTAAAGAAGATGAGCATACGCTCGCATTATCGCCTGCGCCCAAGGCCACTTGGACGAGAAACCTCGCCGTCACCGTGGTCTGCCTCACGCTCTGGTGGTTGCCGGTCTGCGCCATCGCCGCATGGCTCGGCTGGGGCAGCACGCAGGCACAGCAGGGCTTGTTTTTCAGCAAAGCATCTCTCGTCACCTTTGGCGGTGCCTACGCGGTGCTGCCGTATGTCGCGCAGCAGGCGGTCGAGACGCATGGCTGGCTCTCGCATCCGCAGATGATGAGCGGCCTTGCCCTGGCCGAGACCACGCCCGGTCCGCTGATCATGGTGCTACAGTTCGTCGGCTTCGTCGGCGGCTGGCAGCACCCAGGTGCGCTTACGCCGCTCGCCGGGGCCACGCTCGGCTCGTTCATCACCACCTGGGTCACGTTCCTGCCTTGTTTTTTGTTTGTCTTCCTCGGCGCGCCGCACATCGAAATGATCGGCGAACAACCACGCCTCAGTGCCGCGCTCACCGCCATCACTGCCGCTGTCGTCGGTGTCATCCTGAATCTTGGCGTGAAGTTCACCACCGCCGCCTTATGGCCGGCGGCCGGTTCGCTCGATCTCTTTGTTGTCGCGCTTGCCATCGCGGCCTTTTTCGCCATGCAACGTTTCAAAGTGAATCTCATGCCGGTGATTGGGGGCTGCGCCGCCGTGGGGTGGCTATGGCATCTGCTGCCAGCCTGAGCAGCCGCATCGGTCACTTCGCTTTGTGGGTGCCAAGTGCGGTCACCCACTTGCCTTTGGTGACGATGTTTTCGACGAGAAATCCCGCCCGTTTGCCTGCGGCGAGGCAGTCCTTGGCTTGTGACTTCAGGATGCCGGAGAGCATCAGAATGCCGCCTGGCGCGACGGACTGTAGCAGTTGGGGAAAAGAGGCTTCCAACACGTCATAGAAAATGTTGGCCGCGACGATGTCCCAGGTATGGGTGGGTTGCCATTGCAGCACGTCGATGCGTGAGAAGCGTGCTTTGGGCGTGTCATTGCGCACGGCGTTCTCCTTGGAGATGCGGACGGCGGCGGGATCAAAATCACAGCCCCAGACGCGGCTCGCGCCGAGTTTCACAGCGGCGATGGCCAGGATGCCGCTGCCGCAGCCGAGGTCGGCCATGCTCCATTGTTTGTCGGCAGCGTTTTTGGCAGCGGCGGCATCCACCAGCAGGCGCAGGACGGTGGCGGTGGTGGCATGATGGCCGGTGCCGAAGGCCATATCCGCCGGCATGGCGATGATTTCACGGCCGGGAAATTTTTTGCGCGCCTTGGCGAGTTCTGCCGTGGTCCGTGCCGTGCAGACCACGAATTTTTCACGAATTTTCACCGGCGGCGGCGATTGCGAGGCATGCGCGGCCCAGTTTTGATTCTTCAATGGGCGGACGCTGCCGCCGAACTCCTGCCGGATCGCGTTCGCACGTTTTTGCGCCGTGCAATAGGCCTCGACGCGGATGTTTTTGCGGCCGGGAGCACTGGTGATGACAAGCGTGGCATCGGTGGCTCCGGCAAAGCGTTTCTCCCAGGCGTCCGCAGAATTCGATGCGGAAAGTTTTGACCAGACAAACATGGTGGGCGTGGAAGGGGGCCATCTCCCTGAGAGAGATGGAGCGGGTGACGCGATTCGAACGCGCGACATCTTCCTTGGCAAGGAAGTGCTCTACCACTGAGCTACACCCGCAAAACTTGCGGCCCGGATAGTGGCGCAAACGGCTTTCGGTGCAAGTGCAAAGTTGCATTGGTTGAGAATGATTTCATTCGCGGCATGGTGGGCGCGTGAACCTTCCCACGCACATCTGGCTCAACGGTCGCGTCGTCAGTCTCGCTGACGTGCGCATCTCCCCCTTCGACCACGGTTTTCTCGTGGGAGATGGCGTGTTCGAGACGCTCGTGGCCCGTCGTGGCAAGCCGTTCACGCCGACGCGTCACTGGCAGCGCTTGGTGGCCTCCTGCACGGCGATGAACATCACTCCGCCGACGTTTGATACTTTGGTGAAGGCGATTCACGAGACCATGCAGGCGAATGATCTGCATGATGCGCGGGTACGCGTCACGCTGACCAGCGGTGATGGTCCGCTCGGCTCGGATCGTGGCGATTCGCCGCCCACGATGACGGTGGTCACTTCCGTGCTCAAAGCCTGGCCGCCCACCGAGTCGGCCATCACCGCCCCGTGGACCCGCAATGAGCGCAGCGCCCTGACGGGCATCAAATCCATCTCGTATGCTGAAAATGTCCGCGCTCTTGCCCTCGCTCATGCCCAGGGGGCAGGGGAGGCGATCTTTGCCAACACGCGGGATGAATTGTGCGAAGGCACTGGCACGAACATCTTCATCGTGGTCAATGGCCGCGTGCAAACACCGCCACTGGCCGCAGGCTGCCTCGCGGGCATCACGCGGGCACTCACGCTGGAGGCCTGTGCCGCAGCAGGCATTGCGGTGGAGGAAATCGCCATGCCCATCAGCATCCTGCAAAGCTGCGATGAGGCGTTTCTGACTTCGAGCACGCGGGATGTGCATCCGCTGGTGAAAATCGACCAGCGCACGATGCCGGGCGTGTCAGGGCCGATTACGCAACGTGTCGCGCAGGCGTTTCGTGATTATGTGGCCGGGCGGGATGATCCGTAAACCTTGCCCAGCTCCAGTAGCAGCGTTTCGAGCTTCTGGTAGTAGGCATCGTCGCCAAGTTTGGAACGTTGCTCCTGCAAGGTTTTCAAATCGCGTTCCAGCCGGTCACGCGTGGCGCGTTGGGCGTCGGTGAACTGTTTTTCCTCCTCGCTCAACACGAGTACGAGTTGTGCGGCACGTTCGCCATCCAGCGTGCTGCCGCTGGGTGCGGCGGCGGCTTCCAACACTTCGCGGCGGGTGCCGATGCCGTCGCCGTTGTCCTCGATCAGCGCGTGTTCGGTGGCGAGGCGGCCCTCGTTTTCATAAAACGTGTCAGCGGCTTTGCTGGCGTGGCGGAAGGCTTCGAGGAGGGAGACCTGTTTGTCCTGATCGAGATCGGCCTCGGCCAGTCCACGGATGGCTTCAGCGAAATATTCGCCAAAGCGCGCATAGAACACCTCATCGGGGCTTTTCGTGGCGGTGATGACGATGCGGTTCTTGCCTGACAACGCCTTCAAAAAGCCGCCGCTGGCCGAAGTCGTGTGAATGATGGCCACTTCCTGCTTCAGCGGCTTGAGCCAGCCCGCGAGCTGCTTCACATCGAAATCGGGGCCTGCCGCGCTGAATTTTGACTCACGGCCATCAAAGGTACCGTGGCCGATGAGCACCAGCCAGAGCGAGCGCTCGGGTTTGGCGCGGGCGAGCCGTTGTTCGAGTTCGGCGGTGGTTTTTTCGCCACGGAAAACTTCCGGTGCGAATCCAGCCTGTGAGCAGGCTGCGGCCCAGGCGGCCACTTGCGCGTCGAATTTTTTGCCAAACTCCTCTGCGCCGGGTGCGCCGACGACGAGAATGACATCGAGTGCTCGCGGGGCGGCGTGCAGCGTGGATACGAGCAGCAGTGCCAAAATAAAATGTCTCATGCCATGCCTCCTGTTCTGCGTAAAAACCATTCAGCGCTGAGCAACAGCAGCAGCGCGATGAAAATCCACGGTGAATGCCACAACGGGGTGGCGAGCGTGATCTCGACGGGCACGCGGATGTTCTTCAGCAGGTCGGGGAGTTGCGTGATTTCATCGAGCGCGAGCATCTGGCCGCCGGTTTCGCTGGCGATGCGTTGCATGAACGCCTTGTCCGGCTCTAGGCGGCTGAATTCTTCGGCCTGCGGTCCGTAGGCCCAGCCGGTGGCCTTGGTGCCGAGCGGTGTGCGTTGTTCCGCGTCCTCCACCGTCGCGGTGGCGCGGTAGTTGCCGGAATTGGCGGAGAAAAATTCGGCTTCAAATAGCCCAGCTTCCTTGAGGCTTGGTTCGGCGAAGATTTGGGATTTTTTTCCATCTGGCTGCGTGACTTCGATCTTCACGATGGCATCGCCATGCGCTTTGAAGGCGCGATCACGAACGCGCACGGCCAGCTTTACGCGTTCGCGGTCGGCGGGTTCGGTTTCGGCGGTGAAGGTGATGCTGTCGGCCACATCCACGACGAGCCAGCGCATGAGCTGACGCCAGGCGCGCTCCATGTCCTTGCGCGCGTCGGCGTCCTGCATGCCCCAGCGCCATAGGTCGCCCACCAGCACGCTGCCGACGCGGCCTTCGCCGAAACGCTGCGCCACAATCGCGGGCAGCGGGTTTTGCGATGCGTCCGAAATCGTCGCGAGAATGCTGGCACCGGGTTTGATGGAGAAAGTTTGATTGATGGAGAAAAAGGCGGGCATGGCGGCGAGCCGTTTTTCATCTTCCTCACGGTCCGTGCGCAGCCGCATCCACGACTCCAGCCAGCCTTCGCGGGTCAAATTGAAGCGCGCATCCAGCACCGGTCCCGCGCTGGCCGCACGGTCCAGATACACGGGCAGCATGCGGCCCACGGGCGTGTGATCGTAACCGCCGGCCTGATAGCATTCCTGCCCGCCGAGCATGAGCAAAGCGCCGCCGCGCTCGCTGACGAAGCGCTCAATGAGATGCATCTGTTCCTGCGTGAAAAAGCCGGCTTCGAGGTCGTCAATGATGATGGCGCGATACTCACTGAACAGCTCT
>JBDNIB010000269.1:0-7568 GCA_041688535.1 Prosthecobacter sp. | reverse complement strand
CACCTGCGTCGGCACCAGCGATGCCAGCGTCGCTTCCACCGCTGCACATTGCTGCACAAACCGCCGCGCATCCCATTTCCCCTCCAATTTCGTTACCTGGCTCCCGCTCACAAAACTCCGCGCCAAAATCCCAAAGCCGCCCACATGATGAATCGGCAGCGCCAGCAGCCAATGATCGCGCTTCGTGATGCCAAAATGCGCGTTCACCGCCCGCGCGGAGGTCAGCAGCGCCCCTTTGGTCAGTCCCACCCATTTGCGCTGCCCTTCGGAACCGCTCGTTTGAAAAAAACACCAGCCTGCCGCGCCCAGTTCGTCTCTCGCGAATTCCCTCAACCCCGCCGCTTCATCGGCACGATCCGGCGGCAGCGCGACGTGAATGCCCGCATCGTTCCAAAAGGCAGCTGGGGTCAAATGAGTCGTCTCCATGGCAGTTGTTCCAATACATCGCCAAATCCCAGGCCGCCGCCGCTGCGATCCGCCGTCAAACGGCCGCCATGCGACTTCACCCGCTCAAAAAACGCATCTTGTTCAAACAAATGCTCCGTGCAGAGTCCGCAAAAATCCAGTACCTGCCCTTCAGCCAGCGCCACCGCCGCTTCATACGCCGCAAACATCTGCCCCAGGGCGTGATCCATCGCCGAAGTCATCACCAGGCGCTGCTGCGGATGTTTTTCGGCGACAACACGCCACTCACGCCGCGCCGGCTTCACCACCACCGCATCAAAGCCCTGCGTGCCGTCCCGCCAGCCCTTGTCCAAGGCCAGTTTCACGCCCCAACGCTGCCGCACGGCCTCCCATTCCTCTGCTGCATAGGGAAACGGATCTTCGATGAAATCCAGCCGCTCGCGCACCTCTGAAGGCAGACACTCAATCCATTGCTCAAACGCCGGCCGCTCCAACACGCCGTTGAAATCCACCCGCAGCCGCACTTCCTGCCCCGCAAACACCCGCGCACAGTCCACCAGAAAGCGTGTCGTCTCAGCAGGGTCCGCGCTGCCCTTCGCCTTGATCGTCGGCCAGCCCTCCTCCAGCACCCGCTGCTGCTGTGGCACCGTTTCACGCGCAAAACTCCACGAGTAATGGCTGCGCGGAATCTCCAGCCCTTCAAACAGGCTCACCCCGGCACGCCGCGCTTGTCCGTCGATCTCCGCACAGCACAGTGCCATCGCCGTCACCGGCGTCGTCACACCTTCGCGCAAAAGTCGAAGCTGCTCCGCCACCGGCGCATCGCCAAATTCCGGCCACGGATGCACGCAGCCAAAGCCCTCATTCACGCGGATCAGCGCCCCCGCGAACACCCGCCGCTGCGACACCGCATTCAGCGTCACGCCGCTGCGCAGCGAATACTCATGCACATGAATGGGCGCGGTCATTTCCACCCGGCGACCTTCCTTCGTCATTCCGCATTCGTCATTCGGCATTTTCAGGGCATCACGTCCTTCGCATTGACGATGGCCCAGCACATCAGCGCCGCGAAAGCCAGTAACTGCGCCCCGCTCATCGCCAACAGGCGGTTATGGCCCCGGCTTGGCGGCTCGGCGATCACCCGCCACGCCACAAACAGCCCGATGGGCAGCGTCGCCAGCGGCAGCGTGAACGCGCGCGGCCAGCCCTGCTGAAACCAGTAAATTCCCGCCGCATGCGCCGCGATGATGAGCAGCGCGATCTCCGCCTGTGCAAAACCCACACCGAGCCGCACCGCGAGCGTCTTTTTCCCGCTCTGCCGGTCCTCCTCGACATCGCGCAGATTGTTGATCGCGATCAGCACCGTGCTCAGACAGCCGATTTGAAACCCCGCCACCACCGCTCCCGTCAGCCACTCGCCGGTTTGCACAAACGCCGTGCCCGTCGCCGCGACGAAGCCGAAGAACAAAATGACAAACAGCTCCCCCAGCCCGCGATACGCCAGCGGCACCGGCCCGCCGGTGTAACCGAAGCAAAAATACAGCGATGGCAACCCGATGAACAAGATCGGCAGCCCCCGCGCCTCAAACAGCGGCACCGCCAGCAGCGTCGCCACCGCCAGCATCACCCACGCCGCCGTTTTCACCGCGCCCGCCGAAGCCGCACCACTCGCCGTGATGCGCCGTGGCCCGATCCGCGCCTGCGTGTCCGCCCCTTTGAGCGAATCCAGCGCATCATTGAAGAAATTCGTCGCGATCTGCAATGCCCCGCAGCTTCCCAACGTGCAAACCGCCAGCGTCCAATCGAGCTTCCCACCGATCTTTTCCGCCAGCGCACAACCCACCGCCACAGGCGCAATGGCCGCCCCAAGCGTTTTTGGGCGTGCCGCAGCGATCCAGTCAAAAAGTGAAGCCATGAGGAAAATGTCGAATGACGTATGCAGAATGCAGAATGGTCATGATCTCGCAATCCCTGCGTTATTCGAACGGCGTCATTCTTTCGTCATTTGGGAAGCTCCACTTGCCCGTTCGACATCAGGTAAGCGATCAAGTTGATAACATTCTCCTCACCCAGCGCCGTCAGCAGCCCTTCCGGCATCAAACTCTGCGTCAACTGCTCTTGCTTCACGATCTGCGTGCGTTCAATCGTCAGCCGCTCCGCCGGGGTTTGGATGGTCAGGGTGCGCTCGGTCTGCTCGGGGATCACGCCGGTGATCGTGCGGCCGTCTTTCAGCTGGAAGACGCTCACGCGGAAGTCGGCGGGCACGACCGCGTTCGGGTCCAGGATGTTTTCGAGCAGGTATTTCAGGTTGTGACGGTCACTGCCGGTCAATTCAGGCGCGATGGCTCCGCCCTGGCCGTACATTTTGTGACAGGCACTGCACGCCGCCATGAAAATCATGCGGCCCTTCGATTTGTCGGCCTTCGCCAATGTGGCTGGCTTCAAAACGCCTTCCCAATTCGCGAGTTCGGCCTTCTTGGCCTCCGGCGTCTCGCGAATCTCACCCCAAACCTCGGTGAGCAACTTCGTGAGCGATTCATCGTCAAGGCTGCGAATCTGCCGCGCTTGGAAGGGCGAAATCACCATTGCAGACACCTTCTTCGCCTTCACCGCTTCGAGTAGCGCCTTCGCATACGAAGCTCGCGAGGTCAGCGTCGCCACCGTGGCCGCCTGCATCTCCTGACTGCGCTCCGGCCAGGGCTGAAGCAGCGTCTTCGGGATATTTGGATCGTCATACGCCGCCAACGCGCTGCGCGCCACGGTGCCGAGCACCTTGTCATTGATCAGGCCGCTAATCATTAGCAGCAGCTCCGGCTGCGCGCTGCGCGTGAGGCTCTTGAAGGCATTCAGCCGCGCATTCGCATCGCCCTTGGCGTTTTTCACGATCACGGTCAGTTCGTCCGCCGCACGGCCGCTGCCGAAGACGACGGAGAGGCTTTGTATTGTAGTCCCGGCTTTAGCCGGTTCAGAACCGCCTGAAGGCGGAACTACAGTGCGAAGAAAATTATCCCAGCCCTTCGGCTTCTTCGCCGAGCTAAATCCATCCAGTCCCGCCGCCAATCCTGCGAGTAAATCGTCACGCGCCTCAGCGCGCTCGGTCATCAGCGCCACCAGCGCATCCACCGCCTCGGGCTTCGCTTCGATCATCTCCGCGATCCGCCGTGCCACGAGGCGGCGCACGGTCGGGATCTTCGCCTCGCGGATCAATTCCACGCCCTTCATCGGGTCCGCCGCCACCGCCGGCTCGATGCCATACCAGATCATGAGCGGCTGCTGCCGGTCATTCGCGTCTTCCGCGTGCTTCGCCAATGCGGTGGCGATGGGCCAGCGGGCGTCGAGCGGGAGACGCTGGAGCGCGGAAGCGAGGTGGAGTCGCACAAGGCCCGAAGAGTCTGCCGATCCAGCAAGAGTAGAGAATGCATCCAATGTCCATTTGCGGTAACTATGCTGGTTCAAGAACCCCATGTCTGCCTCCAGATCCTTGATCCAAGATGCCTTCTCGGAAGCATTTGCTTCAAAGAGATCAAACGCCGCGATGAGAGCTTTCACATCCTCTGACTTGGCAGCTCCAAAGTTCATTAACCGTGCGGCAGCCAACGACCTACCGAGTCGCGAATTCATTGCAGCAATTCTTGTCACATTGTCTTTGGAGACAGTCTTTGCCGCGATGCTTCCAAGTGCTTGAGCGTGTGCTGACAAAGCTGGATCAGTGGATTTCCGTTCGATCAAAGCTTGCTCAATTATCCTCGACCACCAGTTGTTTGGCGACTCAAGCAGCTTCACCAGTTCCGCATCCTTCATCGCCACCACGTTAACCGGCTCTGCCTTCTTCGGCTCCCCATACACGATCTTGTAAATCCGTCCGCTGGTCCGATGCACGCCGTCGTTGTCGTGGCATTCGCCACTGTCGCTCCAGTCGGAGACGATGACGTTGCCGTCGGGGCAGGTGAGGAGGTCGATGCCGCGGAACCATTTGTCCTTGGACTTCATAAAGTCGGGCGCGTGCTTGCCGACGTAGCCGCAGCCCTGGCGCTCCAGTTTGTCCATATTGATGCGGTTGCCGTGCAGGTTGCAGGTGAGCACGGCGCCGTGGTATTCCTTCGGCCAGAGGCCGCCCTGATAGATGAGCATGCCCACATGCGCGTGACCGCCGCCGAGTTCGTCGGTCTTGCTGGTGATGCCGAGCTTGCGGATGTCGCTCCAGCTTTCCGCGCCGGTGTCCCAATGGAAATGATCCGCCGTTTGCTCGATGACCTCATACACATGCGGGTTCAGATGCGTGCCGAACATGCGGCGGTAATACGCGCCTGGAATCACATGCCACAGGTGGCCGATGACGGTGTTGATCATGAACAGCTCGCCATCTGCATTCCAATCGTGCCCCCACGAATTCGTGCCGCCGTGTGCTACGACCTCGAAAACTTTGCGCGTTGGGTGATAGCGCCATATCGAGCAGTTCAGTTTCGTGCGCTTGTCCGCAGGCGTGCCGGGTGCGCCGACGCTGGAGGTGTCGGTGATGCCGTGGCGGCCATACAGCCAGCCGTCCGGACCCCAGCGCAGGCCGTTGACAATGTTGTGGCCGATGGTCTTCACGTTGAAGCCGTCCAGCAGCACCTCGGGTTCGCCATCGGGCACGTCGTCACCGTTTTTATCGGCGATGAAGCTCAGCGTGCCGTTGTGCAGCACCCACACGCCGCCATAGCCGATCTCCACGCTCGTGAGGTAGCTGCCGCCTTCCCAGAAAACCTTGCGCCCGTCGTGTTTGCCGTCGCCGTCCTTGTCTTCGAGGATGATGACACGATCCCGCAGCTTCGTGTCCCAGCGCATCGGGTTTTCGGCATAAGTGTAGTTTTCCGCGACCCACAGACGGCCCTTCGCGTCCCAGTTCATCGCGATCGGCTGCTGCACATCCGGCTCGGCGGCAAACACGACACACTTGAAGCCCTTCGGCAGTTCCATCGACGCGGCGGCCTCCTCGGCGGACATCGGCTCGCCTTTCTCGGTGTTGAACGGCACGGGGAAGTCTGCGGCCGGCGACAGCAGGGGCAAAAAGGACAAGAATGACAGAATGGCGGCTTGGCGTATGCTCATAAATGTGGACTCTACCAAACGCCTGCGCGGCAAGCAATCTTCAAATCATCCCATGAAACACATTCCCGTTCTGCTTTCCGTGTTTTTCGTGTGTTCCGTGGTTCATCTGCCCGCCGCGCCCAAAACCACCGCCAAACCCAAAACACCAGCCAAAACACCAGCCAAAACACCAGCCAAAACCACCGCTGATCTCGCCGAGACGATCCGCCCGTCGCTGGTCAAAATCACCCAGCTTGGCCGCGAAGGCACGGACGGCATCGGTTCCGGCTTTGTCGTCAGCGAGGATGGCTTGATCGCCACGAATCTGCATGTCATCGGCGAGGCGCGGCGGCTACAAGTCGAGATGCACGACGGCAAAACGCATGCCGTCACCGCCATTCACGCGAGCGACAGTCAGCTCGATCTCGCCCTGCTCAAGATTGACGCGAAAGATCTGCAGCCGCTGACGCTGGGCGATGCCACGAAAATCCGCCAGGGCGATCCCATCGTCGCCATGGGTGCGCCGGAGGGGCTGGGTTTCAGCATCGTGCAGGGCGTGCTCTCCGCCACGCGTGACATCGAAGGCCAGGACATGCTGCAAGTCGCCGTGCCCATCGAGAAAGGCAACAGCGGCGGCCCCTTGCTCGACATGCAGGGCCGCGTGCTCGGCATTCTCACGCTCAAGTCCTTGAAGACCGATAACCTCGGTTTCGCCATGCCGGTGAACGAATTGCAGAAGCTCATCGCGACACCGAATCCCGTGCCGATGTCCCGCTGGCTCACCATCGGCGTCATCAATTCCAAGCTCTGGCAGCCGCGTTTCGGCGCGCAATGGACGCAGCATGCGGGTATCATCCGCACCGAGCTGCCTGGTTCCGGCTTCGGTGGTCGTGCGTTGTGCCTTGCCACGCAAAAAGTGCCGGAGGAGACCTTCGAGATCGCCGCCACCGTGCGTCTCGATGATGAATCCGGCGCCGCCGGGCTGGCCTTCTGCGCCGACGGCGGCGACAAGCACTACGGCTTCTATCCTTCCGGCGGCAAGCTGCGCCTCACCCGCTTCGACGGCCCTGATGTCTATTCATGGACCATCCTCGCTGACGTGCCGAGCGACGCCTACAAACCGGGCGACTGGAACGCGCTGCGCGTGCGTGTCGAACCAGGGCGCATCGTCTGCTTCGTGAATGGCAAACAAGTCATCGAAAGCGACGACACCGGCCTGCGCGGTGGTTCCGCCGGCCTGTGCAAATTCAGAACGACCGTGGCCGAGTTCCGCAGCTTCCGCGTCGGCGCTGATCTCGCGGAGAAGCCGCTGCAGCCCGAGATTGCCGCCAAAATGCGCTCTAAGGTGGAGGAATTCATCGCCGCAGCCGTCACCCGCGATCAAACGCTCAACAGCCTGCTGGATGATCCCGCCGCCGCCCGTCGCGTGCTCGTCGAGCAACGCCGCAAGCTCGAAGATGAAGCCGTCAAGCTACGCGAACTCGAACGTGAGCTGCACCGCCGGGAGATGACGAAGGAAATCCTCGCCGAACTCGCCAAACCGGAGCCGGAGGTGAACCTCATGCGCTGCGCGCTGCTACTCGCACGGCACGACAATCCTGAAATCGATCTCAATGCCTACCTGAACAGTTTCAAGGCGATGGTGGCCGACCTCAAAGACGATCCCGACATCAAACAAGGCACCATCACCGCTGTGAAGCGGCTGAACCGTTATCTCTTCGAGGAAAACGGCTTCCACGGCAGCCGTGGCGACTACGAGAACCGCTCCAACAGCTACATCAACGAAGTCATTGATGACCGTGAGGGCCTGCCGATCACGCTGAGCGTGCTCTATGTCGAACTCGCCGCCGCGCTCGGTGTTCAGGGCGTATTTGGCGTGCCGCTGCCCGGCAAGTTCATGGTCGGCTACCGCGAAGGACCGGAAGGCGAATTGAACCTCGTGGATGTGTTTGAGCGCGGCAAACTGCTCACCGTGGAACAGGCGTCGCTCGATTTGACCAACGGCGGCGGCTTCCCCGAGGAAGCCCTCAACCCCACAACCAAAAAATCCATTCTCCTGCGCATGCTGCGCAATCTGATGGGCGCAGCGTTTG
>JBDNIB010000268.1:0-7558 GCA_041688535.1 Prosthecobacter sp. | reverse complement strand
GTTCGCGACGTTGGCGTTGAGCAAAACCTGGCCCTGGTCGATCCTCAACGTGCCGGTGAAGTTCCCGGTGCCGCCATTAACGTTATAAGTGAGAGCGGCAGAGCCGGATTTGACCAGCGTGGAATCCGATGGCCCGGTGAATAATCCGCTGTAGGTGAGGGCACTGGCCTGGTTAATCGTAAGCGTTACACCCGAGGCCAAGGCGACGGTGCTGCCGCCGTGGGTGCCGGTGTTGCCGCCGTTGAGACTACCGCTGGTTTCGTTGCTCTGCACGTTGAGGGTGACCGCAGCGCCCACCGCCGCCAAGTTTACTTGCTGGGTATCGCCGATTGCAACCCCGCCGGAGACGTTCAAGATGCCTCCATGCAGTGAAAGGGCACCCGTCGAACTGTTGAAGCCGCTCAAAATGAGCGTGCCGGTGCCGGCCTTAGTGATCAAGTTTGCGCCACCGATGGCAGAGGAAACGGTGAGGGTCTGCGTGGCGCTGTCCGTGGTGAAGATCAGCTCACTGCCGACGTTGCCCGTGATGCGACCACCGGAGATGGAGGTGGCACCGCCGACAGTGCTGGTCTGGAGAATGCCGCCGCTGTCAATCTGCAGGAGTCCGCCAGGGGCGATGGTCAGCGCAGATGCGTCCGAGCCATTGAAGCGGACGCTGTTGAGCCGAGTCTCTGTATCGAGCGACCCGGTGTAACCGGTCGAATCGGAGAGGTTCACGCCCAGAATATTCGTCACGGTGGAGAGCGCGTCGTTCGTCGTCGTCGTGGCCGCAACGATGTTGCCGCCCGAGTTTGTGGCGAATGATGCGACACCGCCGCTGGTGACGGTCGCCCAGCCGCCGCCGACGCCGAGCAATCCGGTGGTCGCGTCATTGGTGGTGCTGGTCAGCACGCCATTGGTTGCGCTCTGAGTGCCGGTAAGATTAAAGCGAGCCGTTCCTTGGCCAACGGTGCGAGCGATGGCGTTCAAGTTCAGGGCAAGCCCTTGGCCTGAACCAGGATTCATGTTCACCGTGGCGGAGTTAACCGCAAACGAACTGGCGGAAACGGCTTGAAGAGTATCGTTAGAGGCGTTGCCATTCAGCGTGAGGGTGCCACCTTGGAGGAACAGCGAACCTGCGGCATTAATCTTGGCGGTATTGCTCGTGGTATAATCCAAAAGCAAAGTGCCTGACTGCATGGTGATGCTTCCGGTGAGGCCTGAGTTGTTGCCACTCAAAGCAGTTGTCGCCGTCGTTGAGGTGCTCATTACGGTCAAGCCAGCGAAGGTGTTGTTGCCTGAGAGGAGCAAATTACCCACACCCTGTCTCGTCAATAAAAAGGCACCAGTGACAGGCGCGGAGATGGTCAATTCATATTCTGCGGGCAGAACGCTGGTGCTGTTACCGACGGTGATCGTGCGGGCTGCACCTAAATTGAGATTCCCAGCACCCGAGGCGGTGATCAAGGCACCCAACGGGTTCCCAGTCACCGAGTAAGTAACCGTGCCACCGAGGGTATAAGTGCCGGTGCCGATGGCAACGGTGCCCTGACTGGTGGCCATGCCCGTGCCACCGCCGAAGGTCAGCGCCGCGCCAGTGAAGTTGTTGTTCGCCAAGTCCACCATGGCCGGACCAGCCGCATTGGCGACCGTCAAAGTTCCCGTAGCGTTCAATGCATTGGCCACGCTGAATCGCAGCACGCCGCCGTTAACGTTTGTGCCGCCGGTCCAAGCTGAGGTAGTTGGATTCGAGAGTGTCAGCACGCCCGTTCCTTGCTTGGTGAGTGCGTTGCCCGCCGAAGCTCCAGCCGCGAAGGTGCCGGAGAATGTGGAAGAGGTATTATCACCGCCGACCGTCAGTGTCTTTGAAGAAGCACCTGAGTTTAATACCGTTCCAGACCCGGCAAGCGAGCCGATGGTCTCGGTCTGGTTCGCTGCCGTGCCATTGGTATCGAGGGTTCCCGAAGCACCAACGGTGACAGGACTGAGATCGGGAAGAAAGTTCGCCGAGGTCCCTTGCAAAGTGCCGCCGTTAATGAAGGTCGGGCCCGTGTATGTATTTGCGGCATTCAGTCGCAAAATACTGCCTGCGGGACCAGTCTTTGTCAGCCCACCAGCCCCGCTGATGACGCCGTTCAACTCAAGCGACGCGCTAGCGCTGGTGACGTCGATGGTGGCATTGCCGCCCTGGAGGGCGTAGGTGTGCGCACCCAGAGTTGCGGCAGCGCCGTTGATTGTTCCGGTAACGCCCGTGTATTGAAGCGTGGCGCCATCGCGGATGGTGACCGCCGTGGTGGAGCCGTTGCCAAGGCTGCCCGCTCCAGCCGCCGCCACATTGCTAAAACTCAGGGTGCCACCCGCAACAACCACGGTGCCAGTAAACGTGTTCGTGCCAGCGATGGTGAGGAGGCCGGGGCCCGCCTTGACGAGGTTCGTGAGAGTCCCGGAAATGCCCGCATTCACCGTCACACCGTTCGTGGTGTTGTATTGCTGGAAGATCAGATCACCACCGGCGACGGTCGCTTGCGTAAGAGTGGCCCCGCCCGTGGCGTTGATGTTCCAACCGTCCGTTCCGTCAATCAGGATGGCACCCGGAGAAGCGGCTGCCGTCCCGCCGAGTGTCATATTGAAGGAGTCCAAGTTCAGTGTCTGCGTGCCACTGCCTGTGGAACTGAGTTTCAAGGAGCGGATTGTGGAGACAGCCGTGGTCTGGGTCTGGCCTGCCGTCAGGATGTAGGCCGTGGTATTGACGCCGCCGCCAGCGACAGGAAGGACAGTGACCGGAACAAATCCCGTGGTGTTGGTGTTGATACCGGTATTGAGCGCCCAATTGAAAGTGTTCGCGGTGCCATCGGAGAAGACGAGTCGGTTGTTGAGTGTCGTGGCTGTGTAAGCGGTCCCGAGCTGGACGGCGGTATTGGTGGGCGCTGTAATCAAAAGCGCTCCTGATGCCGTCGCCGTCACGGCACCGGTTCTGAGCGTGGTGCCAGAAGTATCACCCGCCACCATCGTAATCCCGCCCCCGGTCACACCCACCGTCAAGGCTCCAACGACCTGATTGGCCGCCAGCCCCGCCTTGCCGGTCATCGTGAAGTTGCCTCCCGTGATCTGGAGGGGAGTGGCGGCCAGCAAGCTGGTGAGTGAGGTATTGGCAAAGTCGAGATCGATACCGCCACCATTGATGATGGTATTGCCCGTGTAAGTGCTCGCCAGCGTCGGAGCGAGGGTTAGGGTGCCCGCGCCGATTTTCGTGATGGCAATATTTGCAGCCGTGGTAGGCAAGATGCGTCCGGTGAAGGTCGTGCTAGTGTCATCGCGACCAACCGTCAGAATACGCGCCGTATTCAGAATGTTGGTGACGTCGCCCGCTCCAGCCAATGAACCGATGGTGAAAGCTGCGTTCACATCCAACGCCCCACCGGTATTCACGGTCACCGCCGAACGGACCGGCAGTCCGGTCGTGGAGGTGATTCGCAATGATCCGCCGTTGATCGTGGTGGTTCCCGCATAAGTGTTCGCGGCATTCAGCACCGTGATCCCCGCGTCGTTCTTGATGAGGTTGCCAGCGGTGGAAATCACCCCCGTCACAATGGTTGAACCCGCCGCAACCGCGCCCGTGCCATTGAAGGAGATGTCAGAGGTCAAGGAACGAAGCGCACCGGACAAGGTCAGCGTGCCAGTCGTGGCGCTATTCGTGATCGCCAGCGTATCATTGAACTGAATGCCTGTGGAAATGACATCGTTGGCATTGGCCCCCAGCGCCTTGCTGATCGCCGCAGCGCCACTGGAGACATCCATGATCAAATACCCGCCCGTGCCCGCTGCGAGCGTGAATGTGTTGGAACCATCCGAATCCCCGATGTTGAGAGTGCCCAGGGTAATGACCTGACCGAGGTTCACCGTTTGGTTAGCCGTGATGTTATTGTTCAGGTTCGCGACATCATCAATCCCGTTGGCAAATCCGGCGGTGGTCCAGTTTCCGTTCGAGTTCCAGGCATTGGGGCCTGTAGTGTCGATCTGCCACAAAAACGTCGCCCCCTGCAAAGGCTGGCCGATCTGCCAAAAGGAGATCAGGAGGAGCATCAATGAACTGATGGACCGGCGGTAGGCGCGCAAATGCTTCATAGTAAACAAAATGGGGCGGACGAGCAGATTAACCGATTTTGGTGTCGCGGATCAAGATAATGTTCGGTTTAACGTAAAGAATATCTTCGTCTTCGGCTACAACATGTCATTGCGCCGCCGCGAGAACACCCAAAGTGACAGTCTCTGAAGAGAAAGCGCTGCCCACCCGCCGGGCGATCACAAAGCCGCCCTCCCTAGTTTGAAGGCGAGGCCGTCGCTGGCGGAGTAATTATCAATGGGCGCGGTCTTGCCGCTTTTGCCGCGCCGAGTTTCAACCGGTAATGCGCGAAACCGTCGCCACCGAGCAGGACATCATCGAACCCGCCGATGATCTGCTCCGGCGGGCCGTGGCCGTGACGCGGCAGCATGTCTAGATTGGAATTGCCGCCAAACCACCGGATGCCGGGCGGGGCGAAGTACTGCGGCGGCAGAAAAGTGGCGAACGTGGCGTGATGCACCGACACGCGGCTACGACCGCAGCTTCATCAGCGCCGCGCGCACCATCAGCAGCTCGCCAACGTTTTCGGCGGTGAGCAGGCCGAGAAGGTCGCCGCTGAGGGGATCGGTGACGGGCAGGGCGGGGCAGTCGCTGGCTGATAACTCGGCGAGCGCCTCGGTGAGATCGGTGGCGGGATGCGTGGCGGTGGGACAAGGGCGCATGACATTGACCACGGGATGATCCGGGCCTTTTTCCGCGAGTGTGGCGATGAGATCACGCCGTGTGAGCATGCCCTGTATGCCGCCGTGCAGATCGAGCACCGGAAAGTCCTGCTGCACGCCGGCGAGGAGCAGTTCCACCCCATCGCGCAAACGTGCATCCGGCGGCAGGCTGCGGAAATCCGTGAGCATGACATCCCGCACGCGCAGATCCCGCGTGGCTTCCTCCTGCGTGACGGCGGCGGCTTCCTGACCCGCCGCCATGAAGATGAAGAAGGCGATCAAGAGCAGCATCGGGTGAAACGTGGCGGTGAGCAGCATGTAGATGGCCACCAGCATGGCGATGCCCTGGCCGAGCGAGGCCGCCCAGCGCGTGGCGGTGCCGTAATCCAGGAACATGGCAAGCAGGGCGCGCATGATGCGGCCACCATCCATGGGAAAGGCGGGAATGAGATTGAAGACGACCATGACGACATTCCACACCATGAGTTTTTCAAAGAAGTGGCCGGTCTTGCCGAAATCGAACGCGGTGTCGAACGCGGCCTGGATGCCAAACACCAGCCAGATGCCTGCCGCGATGATCACATTCACCAGCGGGCCACTGATGGCGACCACCAGCTCATGTGCGGGTTTGCGCGGCATGCGTTCCAGCCGCGCGACGCCGCCGATGGGCAGCAGTGTGATGTCCGGTGTGCGGATGCCGTAGCCACGCGCCGCCATGACGTGGCCGAACTCATGCAGCACCACGCAGGTGAACAGGGCGAGGATGAACAGCATGGACTCCAGCGCCGCCGCCATGCCCTGGCCATTCATGAGGCCATGGCTGGCGACAAACAGCAGCAGCAGGAAAAACGTGGCGTGGATGCGCACCTCGGTGCCGGCGAAGGTGAAGAGGCGGAAGGACCATTTCATAGGGGGACGGTGCGGTGCGTTATTTTTTCTTCTCCTTGGACGGATCGTAAAAGATACGGATGTCCGCGTCCTTGATGCCGAGGATTTCCTGCGCTCGCCGCAGGGCGTTGCGGGTGGAGAGATTCGGATTCGAGGGGCTGGCGGGGAAGATGTTTTCCTTGCCGACGATGTCCACTAGGCCGGCGTCCCGCAGCACGCGGTACAAATCCTTCACCACGCCGCTGATGATGAGGTCGCGTCCGTCGGAACGCAGGTTGAGAACAAGTTCCTCAATGGCCATGGTGCAGGTGGCGTCGAGATGGCGCGCGTTTTTGAGCCGCAGGATGACGATGCGCAGGTTCGGGTCCGCACAGGAGCGCTGGATCTGCGTGCGGAACAGCTCGGCCGAGGCAAAAAACAACTCGCCTTCGACATGCACGATCGAGATCGAGGGATGCTGGCGACCGCCCTGCTGCGCTTCGGCCAGGACGCCTTCTTCATTGAACTCATACTCGACCAGCATCGGACGGCTCGCTTTGCGCAGGTACAGCACCACCGAGGCACCGATGCCGACAAAGATCGCCACATGCAGCGGCAGCATCAGCGTGGCAAACAGCGTGACCATGAACACCAGCGCGTCGGAACGCGTGGCATTGATGCAGATGTACATGTGGCGTTTGTGAAAGAGCGACACCGCCACGCAGACCACCAGCGTGGCCAGCGCCGCCCGCGGGATGTAGGCGACTGCGCCACCGATGAGGAGCGCCCCGATCAGGCAGCAGAGTCCGTTCCACATGCTGGCCAGTCCGGTACGCGCACCGGCCGCATAGTTCAGCGCGGAGCGCGTGAGTGAACATGAGGCGGGCATGCCGCTGAAATAGGCGCAGGCGAGGTTGGAGGCCCCCAGTGCGAGCATGTCCTGACTTTGATCCACGCGCTGATTCGAGCGGCTCGCCAGCGTCTTGGACATGGCGCTGTTCTCCAGCGTGGCTAGAAACGCCAGCGCCAGTGCCAGACCAAACAGGCGGCTGGAGTCCGCCAGTACACCGCCGGAGATGAAATCAGGGAAAGGCGGCAGCAATTCGCTCCAATTAAACGTGCCATTACGGAATGTCGGCACATTCAAGCCCAGCGGCTCAGTTGCAAAGGACAGCAGTGAGACCATGACGATCGTGATGGCAAACGCTGGCCAGCGCGGCAGCCACCGTTTGACGCTCAGGTAGCTGGCCAGCGTCAGGGCGGAGAAGGCAATGCTGACCCAGCCGACATGCTCCAGATGACTGAAGATACGGTGCAAATGGCCGGGTAGCGTGATGATGAGGCGGCCGCTGGCCTGCAACACTTCGGCGGGAATTCCCAGCAGCACCGGCAGTTGGTTCACACTGATCAAAATGGCGGCACCCGTGACATAAGCCACGATCACGGTCCGGCTGATGAATTGCGTCAAATCAGCAATCCGCAAAAAGGCCCCCACGATCAGCAGCGCCGCCGTCATGAACACCAGCAGCGGCATCATGCTGATCTGGTCCATTTGCGGGTAGGCCGCAAAGTAGGAAAACACCATGAACGCGGTGGCGTTGGTGGGGCCAAACAAGGTGTGCCGCGAGGAGGAAAGCAGCGGCCCGGTCAACGCGGCGATGGCCGAGCAGGTGATACCGTATTGCAGCGGCAGCCCGGCGATCAGCGCGTAGGCCATGCCCTGCGGGATGTCCAGCATCGCCACGGACACCCCGGCACGCAGATCCGCGAGAAAACTGCATTTCCCATAACCGAGCAGCGTGCGACGCAGCGGAAACGGGTCCAGCGCGCTTTGCGCCGCGACACTTTGCAGCGACGCCACGCCCTGATGGGTAAGGTCGCGCAAACGCTGAAACCATGCTTGAAGGTGCTGAAACAAGAGTAACTC
>JBDNIB010000267.1:0-3267 GCA_041688535.1 Prosthecobacter sp. | reverse complement strand
TCGGTCAGGCCGTTGGCTATTTGATCGAGATCGAAGGCTCCGGTCTCGCTGGCGATCTCGGCATGCAGCACGGGCTGGAGCAGGATGTCGCCGAGTTCATCGCAAATCTGGGCAGGATCACCGCTGCGGATGGCATCGGCCACTTCGTAGGCTTCCTCAATGACATGCGGGATGAGCGAGGTGTGCGTCTGCTCCATGTCCCAGGGGCAGCCGCCGGGCGCGCGCAGACGGTGGACGACGTAGCGCAGGCGGGTGAGGGCGTCGGGGTGGTTGAGCATGTCTTCCATGCGTGGAGGTAGGCGGGTGAGGTCGTGCGGTCAAGGCTGTGACGTCAAGATGGTCAGACGGCCACCTGCTAGACCACCTTGACCAAGATTTTTTTCCACCTTGCATGATGAGAGCTTGGCAAAACGGGCGTTCTCCATGACAATCGTCAACAACCTACAATCGAACCATGCCGCGCAAACTCAGCCACATCGCACCGGACTGGTGGGACTACACCACGTTGGAAAATGATCTTATCAATGATGCCGCACGGCTCACGGAGCGCGATCTGCGGCAGCTTTCCCGCCCCGGTTTCAAAGTCGTGATGTATGACACGCTGGAGGATTTTTACTTGGCGCAGGCGCTGGAGTACATTCATGCGTGGAAACAGGCCACACCGGACAACCCGGCGGGCATCTGCGGTCCGATCGGCCCGACGGAGCAGCTCCCGCTCGTCGCCCGTTTGATCAATGATCTCGGCATTTCCATCAAGGATGGCCACTTCTGGGGCATGGACGAGTGGTATGACGAGGCCACGAAGAAGGAGGTGACGATGGAGCACCCGCTGTCGTTTGAGAAGGCGGACCGCGACCTGTGCTTTGACCGCATGCAGAAAAAGCTCTGCATGCCGGACTCGCAGCTGCATTTCCCCAAGGCGGACACCGCCGCCTACATCAAGAGCTGGCAGAGCGGCGTGCGTTGCGCGGTGATGCAAGGCGGCCAAGGCGACATCAAACACTGGGCCTTCAATGATCCGCCGAAACGCACGGGCAAGTTCAAAAACGAGCCGCCTTCGCCCGCCGACTATCGCAAGCTGACCACGCGCATCGTCGATCTGCATCCCGTGACCCTCATGCAGAACGCCCGCACCTCCGGCGGCGGGAACATCACCATGGTGCCGCAAAAAGCGATCACTGTGGGACCGAAAGAAACCTGGATGGCCGAAAAAGTCAGCATCTGGCACGCGGGCGTGCATGACAATCCCCTGGGCCAGCGCCTGACCGCGTTGATGATTTCCAAACGTCTCGCCGACGCCGCCGTCCCGATGTCACTGCTGGCCGACCACCCGAACGTGCAGTTCAACTACTTCCGCAGCGGCCTCGGCCAATGCGCGGTGGAAATGCACTGAAAACCGCCTGCGGCGGAATGTCGAAACCAAAATGACGAATGGGCTGAGCCTACATTCGTCATTTGCGGGCCAGAATTGTTCGCAACGCCCAAGATTTTTTTCCGCCCGCCATGCTCCAGACACTCGACGTCGCCCTCGGTCTCGCGTTCATCTTTTTTTGTTCAGCGTGCTGGTCTCGAGCCTCAGCGAGACGATTCTTTCATGGAGCAATGCGCGTGGGAAGGCGCTGTGGAAGGCGCTATCCCACCTGCTGCCGCAGAGCGGTCACGGCAAGGACGCCACGCCATTGACGGACTTTGTGCAGCACCCGCTGATGGCGGCGATGCACCGGCACACCTCGACGGATGCGAGCCTAGCAAAGGACTTCCCCTCCTACCTGTCGCACACCTAGTTCAATCAGGTGCTGCTGGATCTGCTGGAAACCAAAGGCACCGGCAAGTCTGAGACACGCTGGGACCAGGTGCAGACGGGCATCGCGCAGCTCGGCGATGCCGCACGCGGCCCCCTCCAGGCGCTGAGCCGTGATGCGGAGCGCAATCTGCTGCCGGGGCAGGAGCCGCTGGGCGTGTTTCAGTTTCTGGCCGGCCAGTGGTTCGACGCCATGATGGACCGCACCACTGGCTGGTACAAGCGCTTCACCCAGGTCTGGAATTTCGGTCTGGGCCTCGTGCTCGCGGTGGCCTGCAACCTCAACACCATCGCCATCACGATCATCGACGGCACCGAATCACGGCAGTGACGGGTCATACGGGCGCAAACGGCTTGAACAATCGCTTGCTATTCCCCCAAAGCAGACGACAGGGCCGTCGCAAGTTAACCTGATAAAGGCTAAGCTAAGTCGTTCATCAGGTTGTTTCTTTGGTGTTCTTAAATCCGATCTCGGAGCTTACTCAGCCGCATTCAGGCTGACTGAACCCAAGAAATTGATATGAACACGAAAATGTATGTGGGCAACTTGCCCTTCACCGCCACCGAAGAAGACGTCCGCGCTCTCTTCACCGACTACGGCACCGTCACTGACATCCACTTGCCCATGGACCGCGATTCCGGTCGCCCACGCGGCTTTGCTTTTGTCACCATGGACTCCCAGACCGCCATGAACGAGGCCATCAAAGGCTTGAACGAAAAGGACTATGGCGGTCGCAACCTGACCATCAATGAAGCCCGTCCGAAGGAAGATCGCCCAGCTGGTGGCGGCGGCGGATACGGCGGTGGCGGTGGCGGCGGTGGCGGCGGATATGGCGGCGGCGGCGGCGGTGGCCGTGGCGGCAAAGGTGGCGGCGGCGGCGGTGGCCGTGGCGGCTACTCCGGTGGTGGCGGTGGCGGTGGTGGTCGCTACTAAGCGTCTCCCCTGACACTCCAACCCCCAAGAAATTCACGGCGGCATCCTGACAACGGGATGCCGCTTTTTCATGCCGCTCAAGCGTGCGTAGCGTCCTTTCATGTGAACAGCGCCATCCCAAAACGAGATCGGCAGCACTGCTGTTCCCTCCTTTGCCAGCATCTCCTTCACCACCGCATTCTCGGCGAAAGCCATGGGCTGTTGCGCCAGGTTAAAACGCTCCGCCTTTACTCCCATGCCTTGAAGCTGCGAGAGCATCGCGGCGAAATTGACGAGATCTGGATCGATGCTTGGCCCACAAATGCCCGTGGAGCAGCACATTGCCGGGTCATAAACTTGGATTGTTTTCATTGGGTTATTATACTTGGCTATTCAGCCAAGTAATGGGCAAGTCAGTGCTCATTTTGTGCTCACCTGTTCGTCTCTTGCCGCAGGTGCCAGATGGAGGCCCATGTATCACTTCGCCGCCTGAATGATCGCGATCGTGTCGTTCTCGACCTGCTCGGCGATGGCTTTCAATTCCTCCGCTTCG
>JBDNIB010000266.1:0-5434 GCA_041688535.1 Prosthecobacter sp. | reverse complement strand
TCCTGACGATCGGTGCAGTCATCGCCGACAATGGCGGCGCCGTGGACGTCCGCACCACGGGTCCGGGCTTCACGCTTTTCACCGGTACCAACACCTACACGGGTGAAACGCTCGTCGGATCCGGGACCTTGGCCATTGGTAATGGCGTGGGGACATCCGGAACGATCGGTGGCACTGCCAACGTCAAGGTCGAGGCCTCTGGCGTCCTGGTCTTCAATCTCCCCGACGCTCTCGCGGTGAACAACGCGCTCAATGGCAACGGCACCGTGGCGCAGAATGGTACGGGCACGACCACCTTGAACGGGGCCGCTACCCTCACCAAGCTCAACTTTGTCGCCGTCAACGGCACGCTGGCCTCCGGCGTGGACAATGCCATCAACACCACCGGCAGCCTGACCTTTGGCGACTCGGCCGGTGCGACGACCACCGCCGCCGTGGATTTCACCAACGGCAGCGCCACCATCGGCGGTCTGTTGGTGCAGACGAATTCCACCACCGCCAATCAGATCATCATCGGCGCTGGCAAAACGCTGACCACACAGGGAGATGTGACCATCGGCTACGATGGCACCGTGGCCACCGCCTCGTCGCAGTCCGTGCTGACGGTCACGGGCGTCGGTGCTTGGCTCGTGAACAAGCCAAGCGGCACCTTTCAGGTCGGTGGAGCTACCACGGACACCTTTGGCAGCAGAGCCACGCTCGACATGTCCGGCCTCAGCACTTTCACAGCCGACATGGGTGTCGGCGGGGTGTTCCGGGTCGGTGACAACGCACCCAATGGCGGTGGATCAGGGAATGATGCCAGCACATTGACTCTGGCCGCCACGAGCACGATCACGGCAGCCTTGATCGGCCTTGGCGACGCCAAAGCCACGACCGCCGGAAATGGCACGCTGAATCTTGGCTCAACTTCGAACGTGCTGAATGCCGACCGGATCGCCGTTGGAGACAACGTGCTTGGACGACGCGGCACCGGCGTTCTGCGATTCGACACCGGCACAGGCACGGTGAAGATCCGCGCAGCGGACGGCAGCGGTCGGGCGATCCTCGACGTCCTGAATTCCGCTGCAGGGAGGGGTGCTGGTCTTACCGGTAACACGGTGGATTTCGCCGGCCATTCGGCGGACTTGCTCCTGAGCTCCCTCACAATCGGAGCGCGCAACGCAGGCAATGGTGCCGGATCAGGGACCATGACCTTCGATACCGGAACGCTGGATGTGACCACGGTCACGATCGGCCGCAAGTCCGGTGGCAGCGGCACTGCTTCAACAAGCGGCACCCTGAACATTGGCGGTGGCAACGTCATCGTCGGCATCGGCGGCATCTCGATGGGACAGAACTCGGCCGGCGACACCGCCTCCACAGGAGACGGCACGCTGAATATCACCGGTGGCACGGTGTCGGTGGATGGAGACATCGTTCATGTCGGCACCACCGGCGGCTCCCGCCTCTCGTCCGCTGCGCTCAGCCTCGATGGCGCGAGTCTCGACATGAAAGGCCACAACATTGGCGATGCCACCAATGCCGTGACCAACACGTTCGCATCCGGCACGCTCAAAAACGTCGCCGAGATCAATGGTGGGGGCGGCTTCACCAAAACAACCACCGGCAAGCTGACCATGGACGGCGTGAACACCTACACCGGCGTCACTGCCGTGGATGCTGGCACGCTACAGTTCGCCAAACAGACCGCCCTTTACAACAACACGCCCGCGAGCTGGACGGCCACGAACCTGGTCGTCAACTCGGGTGCGACCGCCGCCTTCAATGTCGGTGGAACCGGCGAGTTCACCGCAGCAGACATCGACATCATCAAGGCCCTCGGCACCGGAGCGGGTGGCTTCCTCGGCGGTTCCGCTCTCGGCCTCGACACCACCAACGCCGCAGGCGGCAAATTCAGCTACGGCTCCGCCATTACCGACACCAATGCGGCAGCCAACAGCGTCGGCCTTACCAAGCTGGGAACCGGCACCCTCGAGCTGACCGGCGCGAACATCTACACCGGTGCCACCATCGTGAGCGCAGGCATCTTACAGATCGGCGACGGCACCACCACGGGTTCCATTGCCACCACCAGTGCGATCACCGTGGAAAGCGGTGCCGCTCTGGCCGTGAACCGGTCCGACACCGTCACCCAGGGCACCGACTTCGGCACGATCGGCGGTGCAGGAGCATTCGAACAGAAGGGTCCGGGAACCACGATTCTCAGCGCCGCCAACACCTACGATGGTGGGACGACGGTTTCGGCAGGCACGCTGCTGGTGAACAACGCCACCGCCTCCGGGACAGGAACCGGCGCGGTCCTCGTCAATGGCGGCACGCTCGGCGGCACCGGAACGGTCGGCGGCAATTTGACCGTCAACAGCGGCGGCACCGTGGATCCCGGCACCGCGACAGCAGGGCTGCTCACGATCGGCGGCGATCTCGCCATCAGTGCTGGCGGCACGCTGCAGATGCAGCTTGGCGGAGCCACGTTGAATGATGAGTCGAGCATCCGGGGGAACGAAAACAACCTCACGGGCATCAGTGCCGGAACCATCAACAGCTGGGAAAGCACCAACACACTTTCGCTCCACGACCGCATTGTCTCGAATGATGCCAGCGCACCGGTGATCAACGGCGTTCTGACACTCAGTCTCGACGGCTACGCACCGGTCTATGGCGACATCTTTGACCTGCTGGACTGGACGACGCTGATCAACAGCATCACCGGCACGCCGAGCTTCGACTTCACCGGTGCGGTGCTGGATTCAGGCCTCGCGTTCAACACGCAGCTGTTCACCAGCAATGGCATCGTCGTCGTGGTTCCCGAACCGTCGCGGACGCTGCTGATCATGCTGGGAGTTGCGAGCCTGTTCCTGCGCCGCCGCAGACGTTCGTGCTGATCTCCTCAGCCGGTCAACTTCCACCAAATCCAGCGACAAAGAAATGCCTCATCAAGGCATCCGTAATTCACTAAACTGATCCGGTTGCTTTCGTTGGTTTATCGCCTTTAAATTTTTTAGGGCAATCCCTTTGCCTTCTTCCGGGCTTCATCAAGAAAAGGAATTTGGCACTCCTGCTTAAAGGTATGATGGGAGGGCCGCTCTCTGCGAGTCTACTCCCTTCTGCCGTGGATCCGGGAGCCAGCTCATCGCATGACATTCTAAATCAAGAACCAGCGATGGCATCCAAAGATAAATATTAGCTTTATCAAAGATAAGGCGATGCGGCCTTATAGTGGTTCTGAGAGTTTAATACAGAATAAGGTAAATGGCAATGGATACCAATCGGAGGATTAAGTAACAATAAATCTAAATGTGGTCGAATAAATAAGCCGCCTCCAACCCCTCGTTCCGCCTCCAACCACCATGCAACGCTCGCTTCGTGCTCATCGCCAATTCATTGGGTCCACTCTCTTTGTCTTTATGGTTTTCTGGCAGGTTGCCCAGTCGTTGCCTGCGGCCACTCTCTACTGGGACACGGATGCCAGTGACGTCGGAAACAATATCGATGGCACCAATTTGGGTGGGACCGGCACCTGGGACAATGCGCTGCTCAACTGGTGGGATCCGTTGAGCACGGATGTGGCTTGGCCGAACACGAGCGCCGACCGCGCAATTTTCACCTCCGCGTTCACCGTCCTGCCCACGCTGAGCACGGTCACGCTGAGTTCCGGCATCACCGCCAACCAACTGCAGTTCAATCGCAGCAGCTACACGCTCACCAGCGGCGACCTTACTCTCTCGGGAACGAACCCGACGCTGTTCGTCGGCATCGGTGAAACGGCCACGATCAACAGCCAGATTCTCGGTACAGTTGGCCTGACGAAGACTGGCGGTGGCGCGGTCCGGCTCGGCAACAACGCCAACAGTTACACTGGCATCACCACGATCAGCAATGGTTCGTTGATCATTACCAATCAGAGTGCTCTGGGTGCGGACACCTCTGCCATCGTGGTAACTGCATTCAACCCCTATCCCGCCCCCATCACCGCCAGCACGTTGCGCGGCGTCGGCGGCGGCTCCCTCGTGCTCGATGGCACGGCGGGGGCAATCAATATCACCCGCGATCTGTCGCTCCAGGGGCGGGGACCGGTCGGGGACAACGGTGGGGCTGTGGTTAGCACCGGAAATAACACCTTGTCTGGAACCGTGGACATGGGCGTCGCTTCCAGCGGCGTCAATCTCCACACCCGTATCATCGCCGCGGATGGTACGTTGAATCTCACCGGACCGCTGAATATTCTCGGCGCGGCGGCCGCGACGGTGAGTAGTTTCGGCGGCATCAACCAGGCCGGAGCCAGTTTTTACAATGTGACCGGCGTCCTGGCCGGCACGGGAACGCTCGAAGCGAGCGGCGGTGGCACTCTTTTCCTCAATCCCAGCGATTCCGCCGGCTTCTCGGGAACGATCCGAGTGAGCGCCAGTGCTGCCAGCGGGCAGAGCGTGGTGCGAATTGACTCGCCGAATGTGCTGGGGACGCGGACCGCGACGACCACGGGATCTGTGATCGACATGAACGGCGGCGTTTTGGCGATCCTGATGGACACGCCTGACGTCAAAGTTTCCAACGGCACCAACGCCAACGTCTATGGCCGTACATCGAGCACGTTCTTTGCCGACCACACGCCGAACAGCTCGGTGAGGGATCAGACGGTCACGTTCGGGCAACTCGCCTACGAGGATAACATTGTTCTGACATTTAACAGCCGGAATGGTTATGGCATGAGTTTTGGAGTTGCACCGGTCGTCGGCTCCACAGCGGGTGACAATAACAGCACAATAACCAATAACCTGCAGGGTGGTGCTCAGCTTACCTTTACAGGAAACTTTTGGAGCAACGCAAACAACACCGGCAACCGCACGATGACCATCGGCGGCAATGGCAATACCACCATCAACGGCGGCATCATCGCCTCTGCAGCAGCGTTCAATCACATCCTCACCAAGACCGGCACCGGAACGCTCACCCTTCTTGGTACTACATCCACCTTGGACGGCACCGTCAACGTGAACGGCGGCACCGTGGCGATCAGTGACTGGAGCGCGATCACGAACAACGCGTCCATCATCGATATCGGGACCACCACTACTAGCGCGACACTGTCCATCATCGGGAATAACGTCTCTCAGGCCAGCTTGACCACCGGCAAGGTGCTTCAGTTGGGTGGGACCACCGGCGGCGCAACTGTCCTTGCGAACCAGACCGGCACCAGCCCAGGCCTGATCTTTAATGCCACCACCTTCGCCACTTCCGCTAATGGTCTTAAAACCCTCACCCTGGGCGGCACCAACCTCGCGTCCAACACCATCAACAGCATTATCGTCAACAGCACGTCGGCCACCTCGCTGGCCAAGATCGACGCGGGCAAATGGGTGCTCGCCGGCAACAACACTTACACCGGTAGCACGACCATTAGTAACGGCACCCTTCAAATCAAGGCCGATGCCGC
>JBDNIB010000265.1:0-1406 GCA_041688535.1 Prosthecobacter sp. | reverse complement strand
TTTTTCTCGGCGTGATGGATGCTGACGTTGGTGGTCAGGTGCTGGAGGAGTTTTTGCTCCACGGCCTCAATGGCACGGGCAAAGTCGGTTTCCGTCGGCTTGGGTTTCGGCGGCGGTGGCGGATGCAGGATGGCATCGACCGCCTTCTCAGTGGCGCGAACGGTGAGTCCCTTGCTGATGATCTGCTGGGCTAAGTGGTCCTGCTCATCGTGCTTTTTGAGCATGAGCAGCACCTTGGCATGGCCGGTGGAAATACGGCTAGAGACCAGCAGGTTGCGGACGCTTTCAGGCAGGTCCAGCAGGCGCATGGTGTTCGCCACCGTGGCGCGGTTTTTCCCGACACGCTGGGCGATGTCTTCCTGACGCATGTGGAAGTCCTTGGCGAGCCGGGAGTATGCCTGCGCCTCCTCGATGGGATTTAAGCCCTCGCGTTGAAGGTTTTCGATCAACGCCATTTCCAGCACGTCCTTGTCGCTAGCTTCGCGGACGATGACGGGAATTTCTTTGAGTCCAAGTTCGCGTGAGGCGCGGTAACGGCGCTCGCCGGCGATCAGTTCGAGCTTGCCGTTCACCCGGCGCACGATCAACGGCTGGATGATGCCGTGCTCGCGGATGGACTCCATCAGCTCGGTGAGCTGCTCGCTTTGAAATTCTTTGCGTGGCTGGAGCGGGCTGGGGACGATCTGATCCGGGGCAACGCGATTCACCACGTCTCCTGGCGCGGGCTGAGCGAGGGCAGGCAGGCGCGACACTACACTCACCGCCGAGGGTGACGAAATGAGTGCGCCGAGTCCTTTGCCGAGTGCCGCTTTTGCCATAGGGAGGGCGAGACTAGGGAGCCTGCGCGGCGTTGCAAACCGGAATCGAGGCGAATATGCATCTGCTGCATCCGAGACTTTACCAGTGGGAGATTTCGCTCCATCTGATGGCTATGAAAAGCATGACTGGATTTGGGCGGGGCGAGGCGCAGCGTGACGGAGTGAGCTGGAGCGTGGAGTGCAGCGCGGTGAACCGCAAACAGCTCGAAGTGGCGGTGAGTCTGCCGCGTGAGCTAGCGGAACTGGAAAACGCCGTGCGCACAGAGGTCAGCGCCGCCGTCTCACGCGGGCGGGTGAATGTGGCCGTGCGCAAAGAGGCCGCAGCGGCAGCAGCCGAAACCGTCCAGCTCGATCAGGCTCTGGCCGCGCAGTATTTCCAGGCCATGCAAGCGCTGGCACTGAAGCTGGACATCCCGCCGGTCATCGCGCTGGCCGACATCACGCGGCTGCCGGGTGTGATGAGCCTCGGGCAGCCGGAACACACAGATGCAGACGCTTGGCCGTCCGTTCAGGAGGCGCTGGCCGCCGCTCTGCAACAACTGAACGTCATGCGCGCTGCTGAAGGCGCGAGCCTGCGCACGGACATCG
>JBDNIB010000264.1:0-4893 GCA_041688535.1 Prosthecobacter sp. | reverse complement strand
GCAGATGCCGATACGCAGGTTCGGCACGGTCGAGATGGTGTTATAGACGGTGCCGCAGGTGCAGGTGATCGTCGTCTCGGAGGTCTTGGGATGGATGTCAGCTTTCATGGGATGTGAGTCACGTGACCAGGCGAGGTGCTGGATTGCTGCTTTCGTCGGGGCGTGGGGCGCGGATGGTAGTGGGATTCGGGGCAGGGTCAAGGGTGGAATCAATGACGAAAGCCGAATGGCGAATGACGAAGGGACAGGGGGAAAGAGGTTAAGGAGGTGATAGCCGGGTGGCGTGCGGTGCGTTACGAGGCGACTATGATGAAACGACTCTCTTTTCTGCTCGCACTGTTGTGTCTTTGCCAGCTTCACGCGGCGGCACCGAATGTGGTGGTGTTTCTGGCGGATGATTCGGGGTGGGGTGACTACTCGCACAATGGCAACAGCAACCTGAAGACGCCGAACATCGACTCGCTGGGACGGGATGGGGTGACGCTGGACCGCTTTTATGTGTGCCCGGTGTGCGCGCCGACGCGCGGGGAGTTTCTCACGGGGCGCTATCATCCGCGTGGCGGGGTGCGCGGGGTTTCCACCGGGCAGGAGCGGCTGAATCTGGATGAAAAGACCATCGCGGATGCCTTCAAGGCGGCGGGATATGCGACGGGGGCCTTTGGCAAGTGGCACAATGGCAGCCAGTGGCCGTTTCATCCGAATGCGCGTGGCTTTGAGGAGTATTACGGCTTCACCTCAGGGCATTGGGGCGAGTACTTTGATCCGCCGCTGGAGCACAATGGCGAGCCGGTGCGTGGGAAGGGCTTCATCGCGGATGATCTGACGACGCATGCGATGGAGTTCATCGCGAAGAACCAGGCGAAGCCGTTTTTCTGCTATGTGCCGTACAACACGCCGCATTCCCCCTGGGCGGTACCGGAGGAGTACTGGCAGCGCTTCAAGAATAAAGACCCGGCGTTGCGAGCGAAGACTGGCGATAAGGAGGAGATCGACGAAACCCGCTGTGCGCTGGCGATGGTGGAAAATCTGGACTGGAACGTGGGGCGTGTGCTGAAGCAGTTGGAGGAGCTGAAACTGAGCGACAACACGCTGGTGGTGTATTTTTCTGACAATGGGCCGAACACCTTCCGCTGGAACGGGGAGATGAAGGGCAAGAAGGGTACGACTGACGAAGGCGGCGTGCGCAGCGCCTGCGTGATGCGCCTGCCGGGGAAACTGCCTGCCGGGCGCACGGTGAAGGAGATCACCGGGGCGATCGACCTGCTGCCGACCTTGGCCGCACTGACCGGCGTGCCGCGTGTCGGCGACAAGCCGCTGGACGGGCGGGATCTGACGCCGCTGCTCACGGGCGTGAAGACGGAATGGCCGGAGCGGATGATTTTTTCGACCTGGGGGGGGAATGTGAGCGTGCGCACGCAGCGCTACCGCTTGGATATCAAGGGCGGGCTGTTTGACATGCAGGCTGATCCCGGTCAGACCCAGGACATTGCCGCGCAGGAGCCGCAGGTCGCCGCCAAGTTCCAGCAGGCTGTCGTTGACTGGCGCAAGGAAATGTTTGGCACTGCCGAGGTAGCTGCCCCCGAGAAGGGCAAGGGAGCCAAAAACCGGGCCAAGTTGATGGACGCACGGCCCTATCCCGTCGGCTATACCGAGTTTCCGCGCACGCCACTGCCTGCGCGCGATGGCGAGCCGCATGGCGGGGTGAAGCGCAGTTCCGGTGCGCCGAACTGCTCCTATTTCGTGAACTGGACCGCCAAGGACGACAGCATCACCTGGGATATCGACGTGCATACGGCTGGTGTTTATGAAGTGACCGTGGATTACGCCTGTCCGCTGGCGGATGCCGGTGCGCTGATCGAACTGAGCCTGGGGGACAGCAAGATCACCGGCAAGGTGACGCCTGGCTGGTTCCCGCCGCTCTACACGAACCAAGACACCATTCCGCGCCCGCCGGCAGAGTCGCAGATGCGGGAGTTCAAGGCGCTGAGTCTCGGCACGATGAAATTGGAGCAGGGCAGGGGATTGCTGACGCTGCGTGCGCTCGAAATCCCAGGGCAGACGGTGATGGAGGTGCGGCGGGTGACCTTGGTGCTGAAGACCAAGTGAGTCTTGGCACGATTCGTGTTGTGATCTGATTTTCGCCAACCACCCATCCAACCTGCATGAAGTCCACCAGCCTCCTCGTCGCACTTGTCGTTCCAATTCTGCTTTCGGCCTGCGGCTCCATCGCACTGGCCCCGGCGGACGCTCCTGCCATCGTCGTGGCCCAGGATGAGACGCGTGAGTGTGGGCAGGGACGCATCCTGTTTCCTGCCGGTGAATACCAGGCCGAGGTGGTTTCGCCTCAAGGGACGTTTTACAAGGCTCCCAAACGTATCCGCACGCTGGGAGTTTTAATTGGGCGCTCCGAGGACGGTGGCATCTTTGTGGCCAATCAGGCGGGCAATCCGCAGGCGGCGTGGTTTGGCGACCCGCATGACGATGTGGACGGCAGCCCCGGCACTTTGTTTGGGGCGATTGGGCTGAGCGCCCCGAAGCTCTGGCCCTACACGCCGAGGATTCCGTTCACGACGAAGAAATAGCGTCTTTCCGGCCCAACGCGGGGGTGCTTGTCCCCAATCGTAAGGAATTTGTCAACGGACGGAGTTTTCGTTGCGCGGAATGTTATAAAAACTATAATTTGCGTGTATGTATAGCCGTCTCATCCTCTGGTGCATCGTTGCCGCCGTCCTGCTGGCGGGGGGGATTGCGGCGATGAAGGAAGGCTGGCTGAACGGCTGGCAGATGCGTCTGGGGGAGCTGATGACAAGCCCTAGCTCCCAATACAGCGCCGCGCGGTTCCGCCTCGACTTGGTGGACCAGTTCAATTATTCGCGCCTAGCCTCGAAGACCGCAACGCTGCGGGTGGACCCTGAGATGGAAGCCTGGCTGGATAAGGCATACGCCAACATCGACACGGACGACCTTAATAAAGTCACCACCTTGGTGCAGGAGGGCATGCCGCGCTACTATCGCGTTTCCGTCTGCTCCGCCAGCAGCCCGAGCCTGCGGGAACTGCTGCAGCGCTTCCATGAATACGCGCATCGCGAGCAACCTGAGATGACGCACATGGCGGTGGCCTTGAGGACGCGAGCCGGGGGGCTGATGCATGAGGCGCTGCTGGTGCTGGGCCAGCGGCTGCGCGATTTCACGCCCGAGGCGCTGTCCAAATCATCCGATGAGCCGTTTTTCAGCACCTGTGTGCATTGCCAGCACCCCCATTTCATGAAACTCTCGCGTGAGCAGCGCAGCATGGCGCTGGAGTGCCCGAAATGCCGCCGGAAGTATGCGGTGGTCGCGGCTGACAGCACTGGTCATTTCCGCTATGTGAACGAATTCCTCACGGGCTATACGCCGCCAGCCAAGATCGCCAAAAATCAGTCCCGTGTGCAGCAACTTTTCACCATCTGGTCTGCGGTACACGAGAACTGCGTTTATGCCAACGATCCTGGTGCCAAGGCAGGGTCCAGCTTTGCCAAAAAGGATCAACAGGACTGCTGGCAGTTCGCGGATGAAACCCAGCGCATCCAGCGTGGTGACTGCGAGGACTCTTCGATTTTTCTGGCCGACTGGCTGATGTCGCGTGGTTTTCAGGTGCGGGTGGCCTTGGGGCGTTATGGCGACCTCGGGGGCCATGCCTGGTGCGTGGTGAAGATCGACGACAAGGAGTACCTCATCGAATCAACCGGCAGCCGCCCCGATCCGACAGATCCGCCCCTCGCCAGCCGTGTCGGCAGCCGCTATGTGCCAGAGGTGTTGTTTGACCGCCACTTCCTCTATGTTCCCACCAGCCTGAACCGCACTTGGAAGGGCGACTACTGGTCTGAAAACATCTGGAAGCGCATCGAGCCACGCGTCGATCTGGGCGGTGATCCGATCCTGGGACGCGCGCCTGATGCGGCAGTCGTGAAATCGGGCGGCAAAAGCCTGCTTGAGGCCACTGCTGTGGCGGACACCGCGCGGCTTGGCCGCACCGCTTATACCGGTGCTTCCGCACCGACCTTCCTGAATCTTGGCAACATCCCGGCAGGCGCGAAGGAGTGGATGATCCCGACGGCACCGCGGCATCAGCCCTGAACAGGGCGATGATATGTGGATCGTGGGTTGACGCCCTCCCACGCCGCGTTCAGCATGACTCATCATGCTCGCCAGCATTTTTATCCTCACGCTGTTCGGCATCTTTCTCATCATGCTGGAAATTTTCCTGCCTGGATGGGTGGCTGGCATTTTGGGGACGATTTCTATTCTCGCCGCAGTCTGGCTCACGCTGATGTCGGAAGATCTCGTGGGCTGGGGCAACGGTATGCGGCTGGCGCTGGCCATTGGCATCTTGGTGTTTTCTGCGGCTGTCCTGCTGGCCTGGATGCGTTGGTTTGCCGTGAAATTTTTCCGCCGTGCCCTGACGCTCACCGCCAGCATCGAAACGCCGATAGTAGCCACTGCGGCGCTGGGGGCTCATGGCTTTGCCCTCATCGAGCTGCGTCCGCTTGGACGTGCTGAAATTTCCGGGCAACGCTATGATGTGCGCTGCCAGACTGGGATGGTGGCTGCAGGGACCCCTGTGGAAGTCATCGCCACGGAACCCGGTAACCTTCTCGTTCGACCACTCACGCTCTAACACTACGCAACCCCAAATCCATCCACCATGTCAGCCCCTCTCGAACTTTTCCTCATCGGCGCAGTCATCATCGTCTCGCTCGTTCTCTTCTTGATCGTCGCCAAGTTCTTCAATCTCTGGCTGCGCGCGCGCATTGCCAACGCGCCAGTCGGCATTCCCACCCTCATCGCCATGTGGCTGCGTGGCGTGCCCAACGCGTTGATCGTCGATACACGCATCACCGCCGCCAAGGCCGG
>JBDNIB010000263.1:0-2938 GCA_041688535.1 Prosthecobacter sp. | reverse complement strand
ACCGGAAATAATACCCCACGCAACCTCATGGAATTCGACTGGATCGGTGCCGCCTTTGACCTCACGAAACTCCCGCCCAGGGACATTGAGGAGTCGTTTGAGGACCCGTTCTCACTCAAACTGCTCCCAGACGGCCAGGACGACGGCACGGAGGCTCGTTATTATAACCTGGGCAAATCACTCCAGGGCAAGCCGGTGTTCAGCGCGTTTTGGACCGACGGGAAGCATTACCGCGTCGCCTTTGCGCGGTTGATGACGGCGACGGAGCATGATTTTTTTGAGCGCAAGAAGGCGGCGGAGATTTAACCGCAGGGAACGCAGCACACTATGGACACCGCACCACCCGATCTGAAAAATATTCGCGCCTGGAAGGACGTGCCCGCCTTTGACTCCCCGGATGATGAGGGGAAGTTCTGGAGCGAGCATCAGCTCGACCCACGGCTAATGCAGGCATCCATCCACCGTTCGGACGTGCGGGAGTCCACCACGATCACGCTGCGCTTTGACCCGCGCATGCTGAGCCGCATCAAGCGCGTGGCCCGCCGCCGCTACCTGAACTACCAGAGCATGATCAAGCAGTGGCTGAGCGAGCGGATGGAGCAGGAAACCAAAGAATGAGGCATGAAAAACCCGCGCTCCGTGGGACGAGGCGCGGGTGAGGCGGCGGTGCTGCTGTTTACAGCGAAGTCTTGAGCGCGGCAGAGGCGGTGAAGCGCACGGTTTTGGATGCTTTGATCGCCACCGGTTCCTTGGTCTTCGGATTGCGGCCCATGCGCGCCTTGCGGTCCACCGGTTTGAAGCTGCCGAAGCCGATGAGCTGCACCGGACCCTGCTTCACCCCTTTGGTGATGGCATTGAGCACGGCGTCCAGGGCGTCGGAGGCGGCGCGCTTGGAGGTGTCCCCGCCGAGAATTTCCTGCACTGAGTCGATGAGTTGGGCTTTGTTCATGAGTGTGGGTGAGATTCGTTGTTGGATTGAAGGGAGGACCGTTCCAGAATTAAGGTGGCACGCTGTTTTTTATGGCCCGTTCCGCCTCGTTTCACAATCATAAAATCCGTTTCCATCGCCATGAGAGAACTAAAGAGATTCTTGATTCCTGACGCGCAGCCTGCTGTGGCCGCAGATGTTTTCATTGCTCCTGGGGCCATTGTCCTTGGCGCGGTGGAACTGCAGGCGGAGGCCAGCGTGTGGTACGGCTCCGTCCTGCGCGGCGACATCAATCGCATCCGCGTCGGCGCGCAAAGCAATGTGCAGGACGGCAGCGTTCTGCATGTGAGCGATGACTGCGCCTGCGTGCTGGGGGAGCGGGTCAGCGTGGGGCACCGTGCCGTGGTACATGCCTGCACCGTGGGGGATGAGGTGCTGGTGGGCATGGGGGCGATCATCATGGACGGCGCTCAAATAGGTGCGCGCAGCATCATCGCCGCCGGATCACTGGTGACGAAAAACACGGTCATCCCGGAAGGTTCGCTCGTGATGGGATCGCCAGCACGGGTGGTGCGGGCGCTGTCAGCGGAGGAACAGCAGGCGAATGCCAAGCTGGCGCTGAAGTACGTCGAGATTTCACGGCGCTATCTGGCGCTTGGCCTCGGTGGCGCGGCGATTGTGGCATAAAAAAGCATCGCGCATCTTGCCAGCGGGCTGTGCGCTGTTTTTAATTGGCACAATGAACAAGGAAGTCATCGAGGTGCAGGTGCGCGCGGTGTTGCCGCTGGAAGGCAGCTTTGCCGTTTTTCTGGGCAATGAAACGAAGGTCTTCGTGATCTACATCGACGAGTCGGTGGGCACGGCGATCTCCATGTTCATGCGCGGCGTGTCCAAGGAGCGCCCGCTGACGCATGATCTCGTGGGCCACCTGCTCATGGCCTTTGGTGCCAAGGTGGAGCGTATCATCATCAACCACATCAACGGCAGCGTCTTCCATGCGCGCCTGATCATCTCCGCCGAGAACGAGCTGCACACCACGCGCAAGATGATTGAGCTCGATGCCCGGCCCAGCGACAGCATCGCCATGGCGGTGCAGCAGGGCGCGCCGATCTTTGTGTCCCAGCAGGTGTGGGACACGGTCGAGGATGTCAGCGAAACGCTGGCCCAGATCGAAAAACGCGGCCTGGAGGCCCAGCAGTCGGCGGAGGTGGCCAAGGCGGCGGGGGGTGACGATGAGGACGACATCGAGGAGCTCAGCGACGAGGACATCAACACCATTGCCGGCATCAGTACGGGGAATGATGAATACGACGACGGCTTCGGCGACGATGATGACGACGAAGGCGAGGAATGGAAAAAGGCGGACGAGTAGGGGGAGCTTTGTTCGCCCGGCTATACTGGGGATTGCCCTCGTTAAAAGGGGGCACGGCAAGATGTACTCATCGCAGTCAAAGCCAACGCCAGCACTCGCAGTCAAAGCCAACGCCAGCACTCGCTGTCAACTAGCGCCTCACGACTCCTTTCTGCTTTCCCGCGTCTTCAGTCTTGGCGAAGTGCTGGAACACGCTGAACTAATCAACGCACCGCAGAGTACGGATACAGAAGGCATTTCTCTGCGGCATTCCTCACTCGGCGGTGTCAAGCCGCGTTACCGGAGCGCGAGTTTCGCGGTAGAGTGGATGCAGAGCCATGCCAGACCGCCTCAACAGCAGCCGCCAGGAGATCACCAGCGCACGGCGTACTTCGTCACGCCCGCCTTGACGGCCAGTTTCTTGGCGGGAAACCCGTTCAAGCGGCACAGTCCCGCCATGACTTCACCAAGCTTCTGCAACAGCAAAACACCGCCGCCATCCTGCGATGACTGCGGTGTGCAAGAGTGAAAAAGAAAGGGGGTTACTTCTTTTCGGCCTCCACCTTTGCCTTGGCGGCTTCTGCTTCCGCATCGGCTTTCTTCTTTTCCGCATCAAGCTGCGCTTGGTCGATGGTCTGATTCGCGTTGATGACGGCTTT
>JBDNIB010000262.1:0-2125 GCA_041688535.1 Prosthecobacter sp. | reverse complement strand
TGACGATGATCTGGTAGCCGCTGTTCCCAAAGTGGTCGGTGGGCATCTTTTGCACGTCGAGAATGGAGCCGCGTTCACCGTCCACGCCTGGATTCCAGGTGCGCAGCTCGTCATTCGCAACGCAGAGCTTGGTTTCCTTGCCCTTAACCAGCAGTTCACCAAAAGCGGACTCATAGAAGGCGGGATCGCCGCTGAATAACTGCACGGTAACAGTCTTCGCCTCCGTCTTGGTGATCCAGCCGGCCACGCCGCGTTTCTCGGTGAACTCGCGGAACCTCTTCTGCTGTTCGGGATCGGGCTTCTGGCCGTCGTCGGTGGTGAGGAGTTTGCTGCCTGACAGCATCAGGAAGTCCATATTGGAGCCGAGCGGGACATCGCGCAGGTCGGACTCAGCGCCGCGATGCTTCATGATCGCATACGGAGGCATGGTGAACTCCATCAATTCGCCCTTCTCCGTGCGGAACTGACCGCTGCGATGAACAAAATCCACGCAGACGAGCTCGCCAGGGATGCGTTTGGCATCGCCCAGCTTGGGAAAGGTCAGATCGACCGCGTGAAGCGGCAAGTTGAGGAGAAAAAGGGAGCAAAAGAGGCGCATGGAGAGGCTGCGGGAGATCACTGGAACTTCACATCGACCTTCGGCAGCAGCGCCTTGATCTTCGCCTGAGTTTCCGGTGGATAGCCTTTGGCGCGATTGCTGAGCTTCAGTTCCTTGAGAAAAGCGAAGCCCTGCAACTGCGGCAGACGCTCGTCCGGCAACGGAAGGCCGCCGATTTCGAGTTGTTCGAGCTGCGTGAGTTCGGTGGCGAGTTTCAAGCCTGCGTCATCCAGGTGCTCGCAATGCGTAAGTGTCACACGCTTTAGCGTCGGGATGGCCTTGATGGCGGCGATGCCTTCCGAGCCGTCGAGACCGTCGCCAAGTTGTAGGTATTCGAGCGGAAGGCTGACGAGATTCTTCAAACAGGCCGCTGTGGCGTTTTTCGTGCCGATTTCGAGTCCCTTGAGCTTTTTGAGCTTCGCCAGATGCACCGCGCCTGCGTCGGTGAACTTCGCATGGGCAAGACTGATGCTTTCGAGGTTTGGCAGATGATCGCAGAGTTCCTTCAAGCCCTCGTCGTCGATGCTGCTGCCGCGATGGCTAACCTTGGTGACTTTGGTCCAGCCGGTGCATTTCTCATAAGCACGGCCCGTGATGGCAGTGCCAACGAAGGAGAAGTTTTCGAGATTTTTCAAGCCTGCGAGTTGTTCCATGCCCGCGTCACTGAGCTTGCCGTTGTTGGTGAAGCGTAGCGATTTCAGACTCGTGATCTTTCCGAGCGGCGCGATCCATTCGTCGTTGGCCTTCGTAGAGATGACGTTGAGCGACTCCAGCGTGGTGATGTAGCCGAGATGCTCGAAGAAAGCCGCGTCATACGGATCGTTCTCGCGATGATCATGCGGTCCGGCATTTGGCACAGCGAGATCGACGAGTTTCAAGCTCTGCCCATCCTCAGTTTTCTCAATCTTTCCCTTCGCGCCTTCAACTGCGCGGATGACGGCTTCGACATGAGGATCAAGCGCCAAGGCGGAGACGGCGTAGGAAGTGAAAAGGGCTAGTGTGAGTTTCATGGTGGGGAGGATGGAAAGAGGTTACTTCGCGAGCTGGCCGTCGCGTTGGAAGGTTTGCCAGTCGGCGGCATAGGCGGCGTTGAGGAGCCAGGAAGCAGTGGATTTGTCGCCGCTGAATTCGGCAAAGGGAGCGATGGGTAGCATTTGATAGCCGCCCTTTGCGGCATTCCAGTTTTGACCGAGCAATCCAACTGCAACGTTGAGTTCATTCAGCTTCACCAGGCCTTTGCTGGGATCGGCGTCCGCAGGCACGCGCGCGGCGAAGCTGTGACGCAGGAAGGAGAAGACGAGCGGCCAGGTTTTCTCACCGGGACCGTGCCCAGTCTTCGGCTCGACGGCGTAATGCCAGAACGCATGATGTTTCTTCCGCATGGTCTCGACGACGGCCATGTTCTCTTCTTTGGAAAATCGGGCGAAGAAACCGTCGTCCTCGCCAAAGATGATCATGCCGGGCACCTGCGCGGCACCGGGTTGATAGACCTGAAACGTGGTGCCCGGACGCATTGAGACCCAGGCC
>JBDNIB010000261.1:0-7469 GCA_041688535.1 Prosthecobacter sp. | reverse complement strand
TTTTCACCCGCTGCTTCCAACCGTTTTGCTGCCCAAAAGGCTCCTCCTTTTTCCCATTCAGGCATGCCCCAGCGGGCCAACGGGAGGGCTACACTCCGGCGTGGCCGAATTCGGCAGGCCGGGCGGCAGGAAAATCAGGCGAGTAGGACACTCGCGCTCATTCCTCCCACGATTGACACAAATCCAAGAACTCAACGACGAATGCCACCTGTTCCGAATTGAACAGTTCAAAGTGCATTTGTTCCGTACAGGCCCAATAAACAGCATCCCATCCAGAAAGCGGAAACTCGGCGAGATAGTGACGCTGGAATGCTGGGAGGTAGAAGCGCCAGCCTTCGGCGTCGGAGAAGATGAAGTATTCCTGGATTCACCGTGTGATTTCTGCAGGCACATCCGTCCAATGCAGTCCACATAAACGAAGAAGACTCAGTTCATCAGGCAATGATGTCCTTCAGTACATTTCCATGCACATCCGTGAGCCTTAAATCACGGCCGCTGAAGCGATACGTTAGTTGCTCATGATCCACACCCATGAGGTGCAGCACGGTGGCCCACATGTCATAGACGCTCGTGGGCTTCTCGATGGCAGTGTAGCCGAAGTCGTCGGTGGCACCATAGACGTGGCCGCCTTTGACGCCGCCGCCGGCCAACCAGACGGTGAAGCCGTAGGGGTTGTGGTCGCGGCCGTTCGCGCCCTGCGCGAAGGGTGTGCGGCCGAACTCGCCGGCCCAGACGATGAGGGTGCTATCGAGCAGGCCGCGTGAGCGCAGGTCTTTGATGAGCGCGGCGATGGGTTGGTCGATCTGGTTCGACATCTTGCCGTGGCCTTCTTTGAGATTGCCGTGGTGATCCCAGGGATTGGCTCCGTTGCCGCCGCCGGTGTTGTAGGCGAGGGTGCTGAGTTCGATGAAACGCACCCCGCGTTCGACGAGTCGGCGGGCGAGCAGGCATTGGCGGGCGTAGGCGGCTTTTTTCGGCTCGGGGTCGTCGAGGCCGTAGAGTTTCTTGGTCGCCTCGGTTTCGCCGGTGATGTCGCAAAGGCCGGGCACGGCGGACTGCATGCGCCAGGCCATCTCGTAGTTCGAAATAGCGGCTTCGACGTGCATGTCGTGCTGCGTGGTGCTGACGAAGCGGCGGTCCATCGCGCCGATGAAGTCGAGTTGCCGTCGCTGCATGTCCTGTGGCTGGCGCGGGCGAATATTGACGACCGCTTCGGCCTCATCCGCCTTCACGATGCTGGCCTGATGCTGCGCGGGCAGGAAGCCGTTACTGAATAAGCCGACGCCGCCATGCGGTGTCGCCGCGTCGCCGCTTTGCAGCACGACGTAGCCGGGCAGATCGCGCGACTCGGTGCCGAGGCCGTAGCTCGTCCACGCGCCCGCACTCGGGAAGCCGAGGAAAGGGAAGCCGGTGTGCATGAAAAAATTCCCCTGCGCATGCTCGCTGAACTTCGCCGTCATGCTGCGGACCATGCACAGCTCGTCTGCCACGCCGCCGATTTGCGGAAACAGATCGCTGACTTCGAGTCCTGACTGCCCGTAGCGTTTGAAGTCCCAATGCGAGGGCTGCACGGTGCCGTTGTTGTTGAACTGCGTCTTCTTTACCGCGCCGGGCATCGGCTTGCCCTCGAACTTCTTCAGCATCGGCTTGTGGTCGAATGAATCGACATGCGACACGCCGCCGCTTTGGTAGAGAAAGATCACGCTGCGTGCTTTAGGCGAAAATTTCTTCGCACGATGGACGAGCGGCGTGCTGGCGAGTGCTTCCTCCTGCATCAAGCCCGCAAGGGCGGCCATGCCGAAGCCGGTGGAGGCGCGGGAGAGAACTTGGCGGCGATTGATCATTGTCATTGCAGGTAAATGAACTCCTTCAGGTTGATGAGTGATTGCGCGAGGCTGGTCCAGGCTTGTAGCGTTGGATCATCAGCAGGCGAGGTGTTGCGCAGGGCTTCGAGGTGTTGGGATTGTTGGTCGCGTTGCGTGTTGAGTTGCTCGATTTGCTGGCGCTGTTCTGGACTGAGCACGGCGAGGATGTTTGCCTCGGTGAGGGTGCTAGATTCGATGCGGGCGGTTCGGGCGAGTTCTTCAGCCGTGAGCGCACGATCGTAGAGGCGGGCACGGAAGATGCGGCCGGTGAGGCCTTTGTTGCCTGTGGGAGCGCCGTGGCGGCAGCCGAGGAGGATCTGGCTGGCTTCCGGCTCAAAAACGGCGGCGGGTGCTTTGCGGTAGGTGCGGCCGTAGGGTTTGCCGTCGCGGTAGCCGGTGATGGTGCCGTCGGGCTGATAGACGACGGCGACATGCACAGGGCGGGTGGCGGCGTCGGTTTCGGCGGGTCCTTCGAAGAGTTCGCTGCGGTTAAAGTGGTCGCTGCCGGCGACCCAGTGGCCGGCTTGTTTCTCGCCGAAGACGATGGAGTCGAAGATGCCGCCGTCCTTGCCCTGAACGGTGAGCACGCCGCCGCCCTGTTGCTTGAGATTGTCGAGCATGACCCAGGCTTCGAGGGTCTTGGCTTTGAGTTTTTTCGGCAGGGAGCCGGATTTGGCCATGGATTTGCCATCGAGAATGAGCGTGCCGTTTTCGATGCGGGCCGCTCCGACGAGTTCGAGGTCGAGTTTGCCGTGTGTGTCACTGGCGTTTTTGTCGAAGGTCCATTCGGCCAGGGGTTCGGGCGTGTTGATCGGCGCAGAGGGGAGTTTGCGTTCGTTTTGTAGCATGGTGCGAGCGGGTGCCAGGATGTCGCTGATCTGACGGTTCAGAGCGGTGATCTTTTCCTCCTGCGCGGCGAGTTGGCGGGCTTGTTCGGTGCTCGCCTGTTGCGATGCGGCGAGGTAGCTGAGGCTTTGCTGCACTTCGTCGTTGGTGGCATCGCGTGCAAAGGCTTGGCGGAACATCTGCTTTACCCGCAGATCGTTCGCACGATTCTTGCCGTCGTTCACAACGGAGGTGGCCCATTCGCGGGACCAGCGGATGACGTTGACGTCATTGAGTAGGGTAAGCGATTGCGCGGGGACGTTGGTCACGTCGCGTTTGCCACGCGTGATGAAGGGCACAGGGGCGTCGAAGGTGGTAAGGAAGGGATCAAGGGCGTTGCGAATGACTTTGACGTAGATGCTGCGGCGGGTGGAGCCGCTGGCGACGGATTCGCCGTAGAGTTCGGGTTCGAGTTTGCCAGTGAGCGTGAGGATGGAATCGCGAATGGCTTCTGCTTCGAGTCGGCGGATGCTCCAGTGACTGAGGAGTTTGTTTCCGGGGTCGTTTTGCGCGGCGATGTCGGAGGCCTGAGCGCTGCGCTGGAACGCTTTCGACGTGACCATGAGCTTCAGCATGGCTTTGATCGAGCCGCCGCTGTCGATGAAGCGTTGCGCAAGGAAGTCGAGCAACTCGGGGTGTGTGGGCAGTTCACCGAGTTTGCCGAAGTTGTCGGTGGTGGCTACGATGCCGCGACCGAAGAGGTGATGCCAGAGGCGGTTGACGATGACGCGGGCGGTGAGCGGGTTGGTCTTCATGTCGGCCATGTGCTCGGCGAGTTCGAGGCGGCCGCTGCCCTTCGTGTTGAACGGCGTGGGATCGAGTGCGTCGAGGAATCGGCGCGGGACGATCTCGGCGGCTTGTTTGTGATCGCCACGGACGAAGAGAACGGCGTCTTTGGCATCGGCTTCGATGACGCCGGGCACGCGAGTGGGGGAGGGGAGCGTGGCTTCGAGGTCGCGGTATTGTTGGAGCAGACCGGCGACGCTTTTTGTGGGGAGCTTGTGGGTTTGAACGAACTCGTTGAGGGCTTCAGCTTGGGCGTTGGTGAGCGTGTTTTTTTGCCAAGCGGTGATGAGTTGATAAGCAGGTGCGGTGGATGGTTTGGGTGGCTCGGGCGGCGTTTTGTCCGCTGTGATGAAGGCATCCGTGATGCCGAACCAGGAGCGAACGTCCTTGAACTCCTCAGGCATGTCGGCGGCGGTGTTTGCCTGGAGGAAAATCTCGTCGCCTTTCCAAAAATCGAGATCGAGGGCTCGCCAGCGGAGTTGCTCGTCTTTGTCATCTTTGAGATCGACGGCTTTGTGGATGGTGCCGGTGCGCGGATAGTTTTCGACGACGTATCTGGCACGCGAACCACTGTTTCCAGCGAGGCGGAACCACAGATTGCCGCCGGGATTCTCGAAACGCGTTGAGAAGAGCACTGCGCGGTCTTTTGAACTGACGAGATCGGAGAAATAGCCGCCTGGGTAGATGCGCAGGCCGCTGTCGGTGATGGCGAATTCGCCGGGGTTGGTTTTGGCGATGCCTTGGGCGGTCCAATCGAAGTTTTTGAGGCCGTCAGGCGAGGCGACAGATTTTTCAGTGGCGTCTGATTTCAGGGTGGTTTTGAGCCAGTCGGTGATCAGCGTCGCTTTGATCTGCTGTTTGAGCTTGGCGAGTGCTGCGCGCTCGGCTTTGCCAGTGCCGGGAGCGTTCACGTCAATGACGGCGGGGTGGGTGCTGGTGAAGATGCCGTAGAGTGCGTAGAAGTCGGCCTGGGAGATGGCGTCGAACTTGTGGTTATGGCAGCGGGCGCAGCTCACGGTGAGGGCCTGAAAGGCTTTGGTGACGGTGTCGATTTGGTTGTCAGTGAATGTGACCATTTCATCGAGCGAATCGACCGGCGAGAAGCCATGTAGCACGATGCGAAGTTGGGCGATGCCGATGGCGCTTTCGTTGAGTCCGTTCTTGAGGCGTGGATGAGGTAGGAGATCGCCAGCGATGGCTTCTTTGATCATCTGCGGATACGGCACGTCGTCGTTGAAGGCGCGGATGAGGTAATCGCGGTATTGGTAGGCGTAAGGGATGACGGCATCGCCTTCAGAGCCGTAACTCTCGGCGTAGCGGCCCCAGTCCATAAAATGGCGTGCCCACTTTTCGCCGAAGGCGGGACTGGCGAGCAGTTCATCGACTGATTTTTCGCCACTCGGTGGCAGTCCGGTGAGAATGAAGCTGGTACGACGAGCGAGCGTCTGCGCGTCGGCGGGTGGAGCGGCGGGAATGCCCTGTTTGGCGAGTTCGGCATCGATGTAGTCGTCGATGGATTTGTTCGCGGGTTGTTTCGAGATCGGCTGGAAGGACCACCATTCCTTGCGGCGATTGAGGATAGCGGGCCAGGACGTTTCTTTGGCGATTTCCTCTTTGGAAGGCGGTGTGTCGCGTGGATCGGCGGCTCCGTCACGAATCCATTGCTCGAAGTCAGCGATGACCTTGTCATCGAGCTTGGCACCGTTCTTCGGCATCTTGAGGTCTTCGTGCTCGTGCTTGATGGTTTGAACGAGTAGCGAGCCGGAGGGATCGGCGAGCTTGATGACATCGCCGGATTCACCACCGGCTTGCCAGCCGGCGCGGGAGTCGAGCAGGAGGCTGCCTTTCTTCTTCGTGGCGGTGCTGTGGCACTCGTAGCACTCCTGGGCGAGGATCGGGCGGATCTTGGATTCGAAGAATTCGATCTGCTGCGGAGTCGCCGCGAGAAGTTGGCCTAAAGAAACGAGAAAAGAAAAAGAGAGGAGTTTTTTCATGCCAGGAGCCTCCGGGTGATGGTTGCGGCGGCTTCGAGGCAGAGTTTGCCAGTTTTCTCGAATTGATCGCGTTTCAGGCGGAACGAGGGCGACATGACGGTGATGGCGGCGACCGGGTAGTGGTATTCGTCGAGGATCGCGGCGGCGACGCAGTGGATGCCTTCGAGGCCTTCGGCGACGTCTGTCGAGAAGCCGCGCTTACGCGTTTTGGCGAGATCGGTTTCGAGGGATACTTGCGTGGCGAGCGTGTTTAGCGTGAACTGTTTGAGCGTCACGGTGGCGAAGAATTTTTCGAGTTCGGTGGGTGAAAGGTTTGCGAGCACGGCCTTACCGGGAGCGCAGGAATACATCGGCACTTGCAGGCCGACGGTGCTGCTGACCTTGATCGGCTGCGAAGAGATACACTGCTCCAGCACGGTCATCTTGTGATTGGCGCAGGCGAGAAGTTGTGTGGTCTCGCCGGTGACATCGCGTAGCCATTTGAGCGCCTCCAAGGCGCAGACGACGAGGCTTTTTTCGCGGACTTGCGGACGGGAGAGATCGAAGAGCTTGTTCGTGAGCACGAAGCGCTTGTCGTCCTCGCGGCGTTGAAGATAGCCGCGAGTGTGTAGCATGCCGGTGATGCGAAAGACGGAATTCACGGGCAAATCGAGCTCGCGGGCGATCTCGGTGAGGCTGAGACCGACGCGGTGCTGGCCCAGGAGCTCGAGAATCGCAAGCGTGCGCTCGGTTCCTGGGGCGAGGGAGTCGTCGGTAAGAGGGATAGGAGCTTCTTTGAGCATTCTGCATTTAGAAACGCTCCCAGATTTGGGAAACTATCCTTCAACCACCGTCTTCTCGAAATGAGCCACCGTAGCCGGGCTGGTAGAGTGAAAAGCCGAGCACGGGGGCCATGGCATCGAAGTGCTTGTCCTGCGCATACACTCGGCACAGGAGCCGCACGGCGATGGTGGCGATGAGAACATCGTTCGCGGGCGCGGTGATGCCTGCGTCCCGTAGTTTCCAGTTATGGCGGACAGCAGCGGTGTAGTCGGCCTCCGTGACGCGGATGTGGGGCAGGCAGGAGAAGTCCGTGTTGAGCTGCTTGCGCTCCTCTTTGCGTGCGCCGCCGAGCACTTCGAGCATCACGGGGGAGCAGAGCGTGGCCTCATAGGCATCCAGCAGACCCTCAATGCCGACCTTGACCTCCAGGCTGCCGGTGCGCCTGGATGCCTCGATCCAGATGGAGGAATCGACGAGAACCATGATTCAGATGACTTCGAGGGCTTCGACTTCATCATTCGTGGAAGGATAGTCGTAAAACCCTTCCCTGAGACGTTTGCCGAACTCCTTGGCCCTCATCCGTTTCACAAAATGCTCCACGGCCTTGGCGATGGCGGGGCTCTTGTTTTTTTCTCCGGTCAATTCCATGGCGTCCGCGATGATTTCATCTTCGATCTCCACTGTGATTCTCATGCGGCTTATTTAAGAGTATAAAAGAGTCATATTCAAACTAAAAATGATGAAAAATAACTCTCAATGGCAACTCATGCGGATCATTGCATTCTCGACACGTGCGGGCATTCTAGCTCCCTCATGCCCCAGGAAACAGACCTCACACTGCTCGGAAGATCCGAAAACCGCCTGCCGGCATCGCCAGACGTGGCGGTACTGGAGACGTTCCCCAATCGCACGCCGGGCAGGAATTACCGCATTCACCTCAGCGCCCCGGAATTCAGCTCGATCTGCCCCGTGACGGGCCAGCCAGACTCGGCGCATCTTGAAATCTACTACATCCCCGATCAGACCTGCGTGGAGACGAAGTCGCTGAAGTTCTATCTGGCCTCGTATCGCAATCACGCGGCATTCAATGAGGCGATTGTGAATCGTGTGCTTGATGACATGGTGAAAGCATGTGCACCGAAGCAGGTGGTGGTGCGCGGCAAGCTCGGCGCGCGTG
>JBDNIB010000260.1:0-3491 GCA_041688535.1 Prosthecobacter sp. | reverse complement strand
CTGCACTCTTTGTTTATGGCTTCCCCGGTGACTCAACGCAGCCGACGTCATGCGCCGCGACGTCCTCAAGTCATCGCGCGATCTTATCACTACCAACGTGCCATCAAAAAGTGTGTCTTCTAAACTAAATGGCAGTGGGGCTAGTCGCTGGGTTTGTTCATTGTGGGTATAAGCGAAAAATTCAAATTGGATTCCAAACTCTACGAAATCCAACGCCTTCAAAGTCTTTCACATTCGCCGTGGCGAACTCAGTGACGCCTTGGGCGATCATGGTGAGGGCAGTGCGGGTGTCGTAGAGACGGCGGAAGGCGAAGGTTTTGGCGGTGGCTTTGTTCCAAAGGCTGTCGTGCATCGGGCGGCTTTCGGTGGGGAACCCGATCAAGCGCCAGCGGGGGTGGTTGCGATAGGTCTGGATGACTTCAACGGCTTCCTCGGCGGTGAGGGGGTGCTTGAGCACGGCGGGATTGCGCAGGAGACCATAGAACTCGGCGAGGATGAACTCGGAGATGGCAACGTCTTCGTCCCGCTGGATGGAACTCATCCAGGTGAAAGCCGCCTCATGCCACGGCGATGCCTCGTTGTAGGCATACAGCAGCATGTTGGTATCCATCGAGAGCATGGTCAGGCGCGCTTGGATTTTGCGGTGTGCATCAACTCCGTCGTGGTAAGCTGCGCCTGCTCCTTAACCTCGGCATGGCTGAGACCCTTCCAGCCGAGGTTGCGAGGCTTGGGCAACTGCCAGTCGTCCTGTTTCCCCGGTTCCTGGGCATAGACGCTGAGGATGTATTCGATGCCGCGACGGGCGAGTTCGGCGAGCGAGATTTCCCGTGCATCGCAAAGCTTTTTGGCCTTAGCGAAAACGTCGTCCGGCAATTGGATCTGGGTTCGAGTCATGCCAACACTTTGACAGCAGAAGAGGATGCCGTCAATCTGGCGGTGGCATGGGATGATCGGGCTACGAATGACCATTTACTGACGAAGCCCGTCGATCCACTGGAAACGACGATGGCCAATCGCCGCTACTTCACCAGCGCATCCGTCTCACTCAACTTGAAGCGGGTGCTGACAACGGAGTTTTTTTCAGGGCCTGTGTGATACTTGATGTAGGTGGTGGCGATGAGGGTGCCGTCGGGGAGGAGTTCGAGGTCGGAGTAGCCGCAGTCGGTGTTTCCTGTGCCGGGCTGGTCCTGCGCGGTGCGGGAAGCATTGTGGAGGAGTTTGAGACGATACTGGCCTTCGCGGCGCTGGATGATGTCCGCGTAGGTGCCGACCCAGGCGACGTAGTGACCGTAGGTGGCGCTGGTTTTGGCCATGTCTCGAAAGGCGACGACGATTCGGCCATCGGGCGTGGCTTTGATGACATGACGGTCGCCAGTGAGGGCGGCGGGAAGCTCCTGCGGGGTGCTCCAGGTTTGCGTTTCATCGTTGCTGACGGAGTAGAGCGAGTTGTGACGGTGGGTGTTTTCGCGCAGGAGCATGAGGAGCTGTTTGCCATCCGGGGAACGCGTGACGGCGGGCTGGCCCCAGCGTGCGGGAATTTTCAAAATGGGGCACTCCTGACTCCAGGTGAGGCCGCCGTCGAGCGACTCGCTCTGCACCACGAGTTCCGGTAGATCGGACCACATGACGAGACGCCTGCCCGCATCAAAGCTGAGGACGTTTTTCGGCGGCACTTCGCCCTGGATGCCGTTGGGCTGCATGGGCAACCAGGTTTTGCCATCGTCCTCGGAAACAGCCTGATGCATCGGGTAGGGCGGCTTGCCCCCGCGCCGCCAGTCGAGACCGTCGGCGAAGACGATGAGGCGCGCCTTGCCCTGCGGATCAACGAGGCGGTGAATAGCGGGTGTGTTGGCCGTGGTGTGCCAGTTGGCAGGCACATCGAGCGGAGCGCTCCAGGTGAGGCCCGCGTCGTTGCTACGGGCGAGCGGGCCGATGGTGCGCGCGTGGTTCACGGTCCAGGCGGTGAACATCGTCCTGCCATCCGGCAGCAAAACGGTGTCGCAATGTCCCTGATACACCTCCGCCGTGCCGCGTGCGATGACGACCTGCCGCTGCGTGTCGCCAGAGATCTCCACCGTGGGAATCGTGATGTCCCGCAAGGTGCCGGGCGTGGGACCGGCAAAGGTGGGCAGCGGCTCGGCACGCAGCGAACAGACGAACGCTGACAGCAGGAGGATGAGGCGGTTCAAGTGAGGCATCAGAGATCAAAACGTCATGCAAACGGGCATTTCGCCAGTGGACACACCTCTCCGCGTGTTATGGTAACACCATGAATCCACCCGCCGCCACACTCAAAGACATCGCCCGCGCCGCCGATGTCTCCATGATGACCGTGTCGCGCGTGCTGCGGGGTGCGCCGAAGGTGTCAGCGGAAAAGCGTGAACTGGTGCTGAAGGAGGCGAAACGACTGAACTACCAGCCGGACCCGCATCTGGCGCGCATGATGCAGGTGGTGCGTGGCAAGAAGCAGCAGCGCGTGCGCGCAGTGATCGCCGTGATTCGCGAGCATGTGCCGCAGGACGGCCTGCTGAGCCCTTCGTATCAATATGTGCCGGTGGAGGACATCCGGCGGCGTGCGCACGGGCATGGTTACGCGGTGGAGGAGTTTTATCTGAGCAAAAACGGCCTGACGCCGAAGCGGCTGCAAAAAATCCTACACGCACGCGGCATTGAGGGCGTGATCGTGTCGCCACAGAGCACGCAGCTTCCATGCAGCAGGCTGGATTACTCACCCTTCGCCGCCGTGACGTTTGGCAACGCGATGAGCACGCCCGCGCTGCACATGTGCGCGGGAAATATGACGCTGGGCATCCACATGGCCGCCGAGCAGCTCCAGGCACGCGGCTACCAGCGCATCGGCGTGGCGGTGACGAAGTGGATCGTGAACCGCTCGCAGTTTGGCTACAGCGGTGGCTTGTTTCACTGGCAGCACGGCTTGCCGCCGGAGGATCGGGTTCCGCTGCTGCTGTTTCCGCACAACGACATCAGCCGCGGCTACGACGCCTTTGCCAAATGGATGCGCGAGCACCGGCCCGACGCGTTGATCACCTTCGATACGCATGTACCCGGCTGGTTGAAGCGGCTCGGCCTGCGCGTGCCGCAGGACATCGGCTTCGTGGTGCATGACTGGACGCCGAAGATGAAGGACTGCGCCGGCATTTATCAACGGCGCGATCACCTCGCCGCTGCGGCGGTCGATTTGATCGTCACGCAGCTCTCGCAGCACGAGCACGGCGTGCCCAACGTGCCACGCCAAATCATGATCCCGCCGCAGTGGGTGGACGGACCGAGCGTGCGAGAGTCATAGCTTCGATTGGCAATCGAAGCCAAACCGTCCATGATTCGATTCACCATCGAATCCACCCCATGTCCGACCTCCGCGCCCTCGAACCCAACGCCCTCTGGAACTGCTTCGCCGATCTCAATGCCGTGCCGCGTCCATCGAAGCGCGAGGAGCGTGTCGTAGCCTTCGTTCGCGAATTCGCTGACCG
>JBDNIB010000259.1:0-3025 GCA_041688535.1 Prosthecobacter sp. | reverse complement strand
TTGAAGGAGATTTTTTCCGCTGAAACGGTGCAGAAGGCGGGGGAGTATGCCAGCCAGTCGGCCAAGCTCGATCTGCTGCGCAGCACGGCCTCGGTGGCGGTGCTGATCGCGTTTTGGTGGGCCGGTGGTTTCGGCTGGTTGGAGCGCACGAGTGCGGCCTGGGGCTGGAGTGAAATCAAAACGGGCGTCGGCGTGATCGGCCTGCTGATACTCGTGCAAAACGTGCTGTCCCTGCCCTTCGACGCCTGGGACACCTTCAAGATCGAAACCGAGTACGGCTTTAACCGCACCACGCCGGGCACTTTCATCAAAGACCGCCTCAAAGGGCTGCTGCTGACGGCCTTGCTCGGCGGACCGCTGCTGGCGCTGATCCTGTGGTTCTTCCAGACGCAGGCGCATGCGGTGCTCTACACCTGGCTCACGGTGGCGGGATTCAGCATCGTCATGGCCTGGGTTTCGCCACGGCTGCTGATGCCGTTGTTCCTCAAATTCCAACCGCTGGCCGATGGCCCGCTGCGCGAGGCACTGCTGGCGCTGGCGGCACGCTTGAAGTTCCCAGTGGTCGATGTGTCAGTCGTGGATGGCTCACGCCGCTCCAGCAAGGCGAACGCGTTTCTCTCCGGCTTCGGTAAAAACAAGCGCATCGCCCTGTTCGACACCTTGATCGAAAAACACTCGCAGGCGGAGCTGGAGGCGATCCTCGCACATGAGATCGGCCATCACAAATGCCGCCATGTGCCGCAGCAGCTTGTGCTCGGGCTGCTGGAGAGCGGGCTGATGTTTTACCTGCTGCACGCGGCCTTGCAGTCGCCAGCCTTCTTCCATGCCTTTGGTGTAATCACCCAGCCGCTGGGACTGGCACTAGTGCTGTTCCGCATCATCTACCAGCCACTGAGTCTCCTGCTCGGCATGGCGAGCAGTGTCCTGAGCCGGAAGCACGAGTTCGAGGCCGATGCCTTTGCCAAATCTGCCTGTGGCAGTGAGCCGCTGATGGTCGGCCTGCAAAAACTCTCGCTCGACCACCTCACGCACCCGAATCCGCATGCCCTGACCGTGTGGCTGCATTACTCGCACCCGCCCATCGGCCAGCGGCTGGCCGCGCTGGAGGCGTGAACCGCCATATCAGCGTGGTTTCTTCGCACGTTTGATAAATGTGCGTGCGCTCCAGCGTAGGCTCTTCTAACCCCACTTAATATACCCATGAAAAGCACCCTGCGAGCTTCTCTCTTCACTCTCGCTATCACCTCCCTCAGCACGTTGGCCCCGGCCAATCCTGCGGCTCCGGCAGCACCTGCCGCCGCACCCGCTGCGACCACACCTGCCGTTGTGGCAGTAGCCGCCACCGCTGCGGGAGTCGATTTCACCCGCGATGTGCAGTCTATTTTCGAGAACAAATGCCTCGAATGCCACAACCCGAACAAGATCAAAGGCAAGCTGCTGATGGATTCGGCCGAAGCACTGCTCAAAGGTGGCGACACCGGCCCCGGTCTCGTGGCCGGGCAGCCTGACAAGAGCGAACTCATGAAGCGCATCGCCCTGCCTGCCGATCATGATGACATCATGCCACCGAAGGGCGACCCGCTCGCGCCAAAGGAGATTGATGTGCTCAAGCGCTGGATCGCCGAAGGTGCCAAGTGGCCGCAGGGCCTCGTGCTGAACTACAAAACCCCCGAGCAGCGCAAAGCCCTAGCCGAACTCCAGAAAAAGCTGCCTACCATTAAGCGCCTCGAAATTCTCCCTGAGCGCTACTCACTCGAAACCAAGCGTGACAGCCATCGCGTGATCGTGCTCGCCACGTTCCAGGACGCCACCACGAAAGATGTGACCGCCGTTTGTGATCTCAAAATCGCCGACAGCAAGATCGCCGCGCTCGATGGTCTCACCTTGAAGCCCGTCGCGGACGCTGGTGCCACTGAACTCATCGCCACCCTCGGCGGTCAGACCGCTAAAGCCCCTGTCACCGTCAAAGACGGCACCAAGGACCGCCTAATTTCGTTCCGCCTCGACTGCATGCCGGTCTTCATGCGCGGTGGTTGCAATCAAGGCGGCTGCCACGGTGCTGCTCGTGGCAAAGACGGCTTCCGCACCTCCCTCTTCGGCATGGACCCAGCCGGTGATTTTATCCGCATCACGCGTGAGATGCCCGGTCGCCGTATCAATCTGGCCATCCCCGAGGAAAGCGCCCTCATCGAAAAATCCGTGGGTGCCGTGCCGCATTCCGGCAACCAGTGCTTTGAACCCGATTCCACCTACAACAAGGCGTTGCTCGAATGGATCACCAACGGTGCGCAGGATGACAAGGCCGACGTCGCTAAAGTCACCGGCATCGAAGTCTTCCCCAGCCAGATCGTGATGGAGGGCAAAAATGGCACGCAGCAAATCACCGTCCGCGCCACTTTCTCCGACGGCACCGACCGCGACGTGACCAATCTCGCCTTGTTCATGTCAAACAACGACCCGACAGCGAGCATCGACAAAAACGGCCTCGTAACCTCCGGTGATCGTGGCGCGGCCTTCATGCTGGCCCGTTACGACGTGTACTCCGTCACCGCCCAGGTGCTCGTCATTCCTGACAAGCTGCAATACGAGCGCCCCAAACTGGCCGAGACCAATTACATCGACACCTTGGTCAACGAAAACCTGCACAAGCTGCGCATCCTGCCCTCCGAAATCTGCACGGATGATGAGTTCGTCCGCCGTGCGTTCATCGACATCGCCGGCGTGTTCCCACAGGCCGCCGAAATCAAGACCTTCATCGCCGACACCAGCCCCACCAAGCGCGCGGCGCTGGTGGACAGCCTGCTGGAGCGCAAGGAGTTCACCGAGCTGTGGGTGATGAAGTGGGCCGAATTGTTGCAGATCCGCTCCGCCATCAACAACAACCAGCCGCCCTTCTACAAAAACGCGCTGCTCTATTACAACTGGCTCTCCGAGCGCATCGGCAAAAACGTCCCGCTCAATGAGATCGTCGTCGAGCTTCTCTCCGCCACCGGCGGCACCGTCTCCAATCCGGCGGTGAATTTTT
>JBDNIB010000258.1:0-2875 GCA_041688535.1 Prosthecobacter sp. | reverse complement strand
TGAGCTGTTCTTCGTCCGTGGTGCGGAAGGTGGAGCCGTCGGCGATGCGCTCACTGACATAGACGAGATTGTGCAAGGCGTTCGGCGCGATGATTTTACCCTCGTAGGCGCTGCCGAGCAGGCCGCCCTCGTAAATCGTAAAGGCCTGCGGGAAGCGTTTGTTGTCGCCCTCGTGCTTCATGTGCTCGAACCAACCGAAGGCATAGGGATTGGTCAGCGGGCCGTGTTTGCCCCAGCCTTTGATGCCGTAGCTGCCCTGCTCGTAGTGCATGCCGCGCACAGCATTGTTGGTGCCGGAAAACACGCGGCCCTTGCTGTCGATGTCGAGGCTGAAGGTGTTGCCGCCGCCTTCGGCGTAGATTTCGAAGAGTTTTTTCTTCGGATGGTAGCGCCAGATGCACTGGCCCTCCCATTTGACGTTCTTGGTGTTGGCGCTGCTGACGTTGCCAGTGGTGGTGCTGCCGTTGGCACCGTAAAGCCAACCGTCCATGCCCCATTGCAGGCTGGTGGCGACGCTGTGCGTGTCTTCGAGACCGAAGCCGCTTAGCTCGACCTCGGGGTCGCCGTCCGGCAGCGCATCGCCATTCGCATCAGGATAACTGAGCAGATAGGGTGGATTGAGCACCCAGATGCGATTCATCCCGTGCAGTGCGGCGCTGGCGATGTTCAGGCCGGTGATGACATCGGTGTGCTTGTCGAAAAAGCCGTCGCCGTCCGTGTCTTCAAAGACCGTGATCTTGTCCGCGCCCTTCGTGCCACGCGGCGGCGGCGGCGGCACCTTGTCAAACTTCGCGCGCAGATGCTGGTCGTAGCTGACGATCTTCAATCCGGCGGGAAACTGATACTGGCGGTATTGAGTGACCCACATGCGTCCTTTCGAATCCCAGCTCGCATACAGCGGCTGCTCCACGTCCGGCTCGGACGCCATGAGATCAATGGCGACATCGCTGCGCGTCTTGAATTGCTTCACCGCCTCTTTGGCAGGTGTCATCGGCGTGTCGTCGGCCATCACACCGCGACCACCGCGCGTCTCCATGATTTTTTTCACCGCTTCATTGCCGGCGACGGACTCGGGCTTGACGTTCGGGTCGGCGGCGAGGGCAGAACTGCCAAGCGCGAGGAGTAAGAGACGCGATTTCATGAGTGGAAGAACAAACCTGCGCGGCAGGGTGTTTTCTTGCGCCAGTGTTGCACGTTCCGGTATTTTCGTGCCACCGGGGGTGAATCTAAACCTTGTGGGGGTTGCTCCATTCATGCGGTGTGCCACAGTACCCGCCTTGACTGAACCATGAGTACCTCCGGCGCCTCCCCCCACGTTGTCACTCGTTCCGCACCGCCCTCGGCGGAGGAGCTGTCGGGGATGATGCCGTTTGGCCGCTATTCGGTGCAGGCCTGTGTGGGTATTGGCGGCATGGGCACGGTGTATCGCGGCACGCAGCTCAGCCTGGGGCGGCCGGTGGCCGTCAAGGTGCTCCGCGTGAGCGACGGCTTTGACTTCGCCTTTGAAGACCGCTTTCGCCGCGAGGCACGGGCGATGGCGACACTCAATCACCCGAACATCGTCGCCATCTACGACTACGGCCACCTCGGCACGGAGTTCCTGTTCTTCGTCATGGAGTTCGTGGATGGCACCGACCTCGGCGAGATCATGCGCCTGGGCCGCATGACACCGCAGCTCGCCATGCAATTGCTGCCGCAAATCTGCACCGCGCTGGAATACGCGCACTCCAAGGGCATCGTGCATCGCGACATCAAGCCCGCGAATGTCATGCTCACGCGCCAAGGCGAGGTGAAGATCACCGACTTCGGCCTCGCCAAGGATACCGGCGCGCCGCCTCAATGGCGACGGAGACGCACATGGTCATGGGCACGCCGGACTACGCCGCTCCGGAACAGTTCAACGCGCATCGCGAGGTGGACCACCGCGCCGACATCTACGCGCTGGGTGTGATGATGTACCAGATGCTCACCGGCACGCTGCCGCGCGGCTCCTGGCAACCGCCCTCTTCCCTATGCCCCGGCTTAAATGCGCGGCTGGATGGCGTCATCGTCCGTGCGCTGATGCCGGACCGGCAGCAGCGGCATCAATCCTTGGGCGACATGCGCCGCGCCATCGAATCAGCGCTGGCACCTCCCAATGCGCAGGCAGCGCCTCCGCCGCCATACAACACGTTCACCCCGCCACCCAGCACGCCGCTGTTCGCCGCCGCCTCCACCCAGCAGCAAACCGCACGCATCCTGCTGTTGGAGGATGATCTCATGGTGCGTGACCTGCTGCGCCGTGCGCTGGTGAAAGCCCGTTTTGAAGTTTTTGAAACCGCCGACGGCAAGGACACGCTGCGGCTCTACCAGGAGGCCATGCAGCAGGGGCGGCCCTACGACCTGGTCATTCTCGATCTCACCATTCCCAACGGCATGTGTGGTCGGGAAACGATGCTCAATCTGCGCCGTCTCGATCCGAAAGTTCTCGCCATCGTCTCCTCCGGCTATCGCGATGATCCCGTGATGCAGGACCACACCGCCTACGGCTTCACCGCCGCGTTGCCCAAGCCCTACCAGGTGGAAGGACTGCTGCAGATTGTGAATGGCGCTTTGGCCGTGGGGCGGAAGCGTGGGGTGTGAATGTCCAGCTCCTCTTGCGGAGCAAGAGGGCTACTTTATTAAACCACCCGCACCGCCGCTTGTGCATCCATTGCCTGCCACACGGCATGCACCACGCGCATGTAGTTCATGCCTTCACCGAAGTCCGGCCTTGGTCGTGGCGCTTGGGGATCACGCACGGCGGCGATGAAATCGCGCTCTACCGTCCAGCTTCGCTGCATCGCGGTCGGGATCGGGACTGTCTCCAGTTTGCCGCCGCGTTTGCCGAGCTGGA
>JBDNIB010000257.1:0-4927 GCA_041688535.1 Prosthecobacter sp. | reverse complement strand
GGTTGGCCGAGATGCCTTTGGCATATAATGCTTCCAAGTCTGCGATGATCCTGGCATTCAGGCGCGGTGCCACCTTCAGTCCGTGCAATTCGCAGTAGGTCTGCCAGACCTTCTCTTCCCCGAAGCTCAGTGCCGCCGCCAGATCAAGCAGCGGCAGTTCTTCCTCCGCCACCTGCAGGGCCTGATAATCGCTGCCCTTTTGCAGCATCGCCGCCACACGGTCAAGCCGCTGCTCCGCCTCGGAACAGAACCGTGCGTAGCGGGCGGCGGTTTCCTCCACCGCGCCGGGCGGTGCTTCGTCTGTGATGGCCGCACGAATGGCCTCGATGGTCTGCAGGACGGGTTTCACGGCTATTTTGGGGTATTGGCTGGAGATTTTTTGGCCGGTGCGATTTTGACTTTGCAGATGTCATAAGAATGCTCGGAGATAGCTGCAATCACTGTATATTCGCCCGATGGCAGTTTGGGCAAAGGTAGTTCCTTTGGTTTGGGCAGAGCATCCAATCTTTGTTGAGCTTCATTACGTTCCGCTTCTTTACCTTTAATTTTAATTTCCCATTTTTCTTGTTCCTCTTTGTATTTTGGACGACTAAACTTGGTCCCCAAGGGTTTTATCGCATCTTTTATGGCTTGATCCGCTTTACGGATTGTATTTTCCAAGCTGCTTCTTAGCTTATCGTCCGGTGTGGCAGGTGGCTGCTGAATAATAATTGCGCATTTTTCATCTTGCAGCTTGAGGTCCCAATCTTTTTCCAAGTTTTTTTCCAAGTTTGTTGGTGCGCGCAGTTTGAACTCGACACCACCACCGATGAACTGGACACGCTTGAGCAGTTTCCCCAGTTCTGGCAATTCAAACAAATTGGGCAGCGTGATGAGCAATTCAGTCTTCAGGGTGAAAGGCAGCAGTGACGATTGACTTGCACCTTCGGTTACGATGCGAAGGTCAAACAGCACTTTGGTTCCATCGGGGTTGCGGGCTAGAATTCTAGCATCATCCACCATCGCTGACGGGAATTTAGTGATTTCACCAGTCTCGGAAAATACGAGGTAATCGCCCCGGAACATTTTCTTGTCCGGGTAGTCACAGAACTCCCTCTTTTTGGATTCGTAGGTCGGCGACTTGTCCCATTTCTTCAACGTCCCTGGCTGGTGCCCCTTGATCCCAGGTGTGATCGGTTCCACGTCCGTGACCCCACCAAAGTAAACTTGCATTCCCTCTTCGACGGGAAGGCTTGCTGCGGCGGACCCGGCGGTGTTCAGAAGTCCTTTAGTGACAATATGAATTGTATGGGAGGCCTCAGGCGAGTCCGCCTTTTCGATTTTAGCAGCAAGGGCTTTGGCATCCTTGTCATCCTGAGTCTTCTTGTCCGCCTCTGCTCTTTTTGCCTTCTGCTCTGCGGCAGCAGCCATCTTGCCGGTTTCTATTTTGGACAACTCATCCCCGCGCTCCTTCGCCAGTTTTTGCAACCACTGCGGCGTGTCGCTTTCGGTTTTAGGAACATCTTTGGCCGTTGCGGCGGCAACCACACTGTCCCAAGTTTTCAGCCAATCGGTGACAAGTGAGGGTTTATTCCCTTTCAGGTCCGCCAACAGTTTGCTCCAGGCTTCCTTAGTGCCCTCAAGAGATGATGCCGCTTGCAGCAGTTGCTGCATTTTTTCCCGCAATGCAGTCAACGTGGTATCATCCAACCCAGGATAATAAGCTCCCACCTTGATCTGGTGTGAAAGTTTTTCCCAGGCATCCCCGCGCTGCTTGCGCCAATCATTAAGCTTGCTGTTCAAGATCGATTCTGACATCGTATGGGCTCCGACAGATATACTCTGCCACGGCAATTGTTCATCAGAGTGAAGCTTTTGCCACACGCTGATGGAGTTTAAAAGTTCTTTCAAGTCATCTTCGTTCTGTTCTGGCTGTGATATTTTTTCGGTGAGCGGATTTTTCAGGCTGTTCTTTATCGATGTGAACAACGCTTTGAGGGAGATCAACTGTGAATCCGCATTGTCGCTATCCGACTCGCTCAGCTTCAGCAACGAGGTCTTGGTGTCTGTCAGCACAAGCCCGAACTCCTTCCATGTCTTATCGACCTTCGTGTGAAACTCATCGCGGGCTTTTTTAGTATCGAAGTGCCGCCACATCGCCCCGCCAGCCGCAAGGATGAGCACTGCGGAGACCACTAGGGACAGGATAATGAATTTCTTATTCTGCTTGGTTGCCTTTTTTTGTGGTTTGGGCGACCAGCCACCCATGCTGCTGCCGGTGCCAGTTTCGTGGCCGGAACCCTGCGGGCGGAGTTTTTCTTTTTGTCCTGGTCCCCGAATGGGCGGGGCAGGTTCCGGCGCTCGTATCGGCACCACGGCGTCAATGACAGGGGGCGCGGCCTCGGGTTCCGGAGGCGGCGGCAGGGTGGCGGGCCGGGTGAGATCGAGAACAAGCCGGTTCGAGGTTTCCACCTGTCCACGCATGGGGGATGCGGGGGAGAGTCCCACCCAGCGGAAATCCGCCACATCGTCGTTGGGTTCTAGGCAGGTGGTGAAACTGGTCTGCCACGCCTGCCCCGGTGCTTCCAGCAGAGATTCCCGAAAAATCTCGAGGAGCCTGACTCCAGCGCGGGCGATCAGGTAGCAGCCCTTGAGCGCCTCTTTAGAAATGAGGAGACGCGCGGAAGCTGGATTTCCTGTGATAGCGTCCCACGCCTGCGAGGTCGAAGCGGCGAGAGACGACAGATCCACCTCCTCCGAAGGGTCAAGGTATCGCGCGCCCTCGGTCCAAGAGGTTCGCCATGTCAGCGCAAGCAGCACATCCGCCGGAGTCAGTCCTGCGGCAGAGAGGGCGCGAATCTCCCGGGTCTCGGCGATGACGTGATGTGCGATGTGATTGGTGCGGCCCGTGTAATCCGAACCTGCGTCCTGCAGGCAACTGAACACGTGGTGCGTGCCTGCGCCAACGGAGAGTGTGCGGTAGGTGTGGACGACGCGCCGGGGGTCGTGATCCTGCAGACGCGCAAACTGGCTGAAACGCTCAATCGTGGAGGCCAGCATGCTGCTGACGGCACGATGCCGGGCCACGGTGCCAAATCCAGTTTGGCCCGCCGCCAGAAGACGGGGTGCGCTGGTATAGATAAGTTGCCAGGCCATGGGGTCAATGCGCAGGTTTGGATGGAATCATTTCGGGCGTGGTCTGGGCAAGCACCCAGAGGGTGGGGGCCTCCACATGCCGTGGATTGAGCTGCTTCGGATCCGGTCCGATACGGAGGGTGCCTTCCCGGTCCACAAATTCGACGGGCGAACATCCGAGCGGGCTGATGGCAAAATAACAGACGTTTGAGGAGATGGCCTCGGCGTTGGCCACGATGGAAGGACAGGTTCGCACCATGAGGTCACGCACGCGGTCAGAGTTCGCCTTGATGTTTTCGAGGCTGACGACGCCGTCTTTGACCGCCGGAAGAAGCTCCCGATCACCCAGCAGGGACACCCAAGTGTCGCACTTGCCAACCATCACCGCCAGCGGGGTTGACACACGCTGCCTGGAATCCAGGCCCAGCAGGCTCTTTATACGGACTTCGGTTTCTGCGAGGATGACATCCTGCTGGTCCGTGCGGAATTTTTTAATCTGCGGATCCGTCACCCCGTTCATTTGAGCGCGGAACTCAGGATTGTGTAGGGGGTCAAAGAGGAAGAAAATACCGGAGGCCACCGCAATGTGCTGGGCACCCGGAGAGTCGGCGCTGTTGCGGGTCGGTTCAAAATGCTCGCCGGCGTTGTCATAGAAAACCACCGAGAATCCGTTGTCCGGTGTGGCCGGGTGGGAAAGTTTGAAGATGAAAGGCTTCGGCAGGCGCACCTTGCGGCCCTGGCGGGGCAGTGATTCGTAAAGCGCTCCCTCCAAGTCCGTTTTGGCCAGAAAGGCATCCTCAGGGGACGAGGAGGAGAACAACTGAGTCTTCATCTGGGTCAGGATGACGTTCTCGGATGGATCCGCATCCCGGAACGTGATGCCAAAGTTCTGAAACAACGAACTCTGCAACATCTTGACCAACACACTGAGGTAATACGATTTTCCGGATGATGGCGCACCAATGATGGAAAAGATGTGGTGCGGCAGATCAAGAAACCCCGGAGGCAGCTTTCTGCGGCAGTGGGGGCACGCGAGATCCGACGTTGCAAGACCCATCGCGTCAAGTGCCTGCCCACGGTCATTGAACCGGGTGGCATGGTAGCGCTGCATCGCCTCGTCGCCAAGCATGGGATCGCCACGCAAACTGTTGTGGACGGCGATGTTCATCGCATCACCCCGGTCAAATTTGAACCAACAGATCGGGCAGGTGAACTCGCCATATTCGCTGTTGATTTCCTCGACCAAGGCGTCGGCGTTGGAACCTAGCCTTGACTGGTCTGACCCTTCAGAGTTAGGACCAAACCTGCCAAACCAAGCACTTTTATCGGCAGGGACAGGACCGGGCGGTGGGATTTTCAATGAAGACTGCACGTCGTGAAGATAAAAACCCATCTCCTCCATGCCTCTGGGGATCAAGATCAAGTTGGTTCGAGCATTCTCCGAATACTGCTCCAGTTTGGTCTTGAGGAGCTGGCTGCCAAACGGACCAAGCCAAGTGTGCGTCCCCTTGTCATAAACATGCCATGAAGGTTCATTGCCCAGTTCCGTCCAGGCTCCGCTCTGCGTGGTGTGCTTGAAGGCCAGAACGTGTCCGCCTGCCACCACGGTATGTTCCTCGTTCTGCAAGATCCTGAAAAAATCAGATTCTTTACCATCAACAATGACGGGGCCGTCAAATTGCAACTCATGAGTGTCTCCACGTTTGCTGATGGTGCAGAGAACGTCAGGACAGGGCACCGAGTTCAGCTTAAAATCTGCGGTCGCCCCGGCACCAATGGCATAGGAAGAATTTCGGACCACCGCCCGGCTCCC
>JBDNIB010000256.1:0-1795 GCA_041688535.1 Prosthecobacter sp. | reverse complement strand
ACGCGGATCATCTGGCGTGACGTGCAGGAACTGCTTCGAGCGCTGCAAGGTGCCGACGAACTGCGTGCGCTTGCGCTCCAGCACCTTCACCACGCTGCCGATCTGGTCCTGCTGACCTGGTTTGACATCGAGACGCACCAAGACGCGGTCGCCATGCATCGCGGTGCTGGTATTGTTGTCCGAGATGCTGATTTCGGCGATGCCCGCTTCATCCGGCTGCACAAAGCCACGGCCGCCGCGCGTGATCTGAATCACGCCGGGGATCAGGTCCGCCTCCCTTGCCACGATGTAGCGGTTGCCCTTGGTGCGGACGATTTTACCCCGCTTCTCTAGGGTTTTGAGCAGGCTCTGCAGCACTTGCTGTTGATTAGGCTTCATGCCCAGTTGTGACAGCAACTCCGGCACGTTCGCGGGGATGTAGTCCTCACTACCGAGCAGCTGCAATAATTTCGGTTCCATCAGCCAGCATGGCAGAGGAATGGGCGGATGACGAATACGGATTGATGATTTTTCCCCGCTCTGCCCATGGCTCACTCACCCTGCGCCAGCGGCGGCGGGCGGAATTCACGGCTCAACTGCAACCGCAGCTTGCGCATCGTGTTTTCCAAGTCCTGCCGCGCCAGCGCCAGCTCCGGTTCCAGCAGCGCATTCACCGGCGTGGACATCGCGCGCGCGTAGCGCTCCAATAATGCCTGCCCGTCCTCACGCAGCCCGCATTGCAGCAGCAAATCCTTCACGCGCTGCACCAGTTCCCGCGTGTCATGGATCATCTCCAGCGCGGTCGCCGCCGTGGACTCACCGGCCTCCACCCGCCGCAATTGCTGGCAGTGGAAGAGGCGGCAGCGCGTGGGCCGCTGTGCATACACGGTGCAGCAGTTGTCACGCAGCGCCGGGCAAGGCTGCTCCATGAAAAAATCGCCGTCCCGGCTGCGCACCTTCAGCCCCAGCTTACCCAGCGCCGCCGGTGCGTCCCCCGGCTGTAAACGCACGATCTGAAACAGCGTCCCGTCGCAGCACATCCCGCAGGCCGCGCAGAGACGCGAGGCGATGGCGGGAAAGTCGGTATCAGGCATGCCCACCGCTACGCTGTCTGCGCCAAATTGCACCTGCTTCTCATCGCTGAACCGCTATCGCGTCAATCCATCGGCGCAGCAGATCGAGTTCCATGGGCGTGACGACCGGCGGCTCTTTCTTCGGCGGCATCTCCTGGTAATGGATCAGCTCGATGAGCAGGCTTTTTGGCGCGTTGCCTGGTTTGATCGCGGGGCCGGTCACGCCGCCCTTGAGCATCACCTCCAGCGACCGCATGTCCAGCCTGCCACCCCGGCGTTTCCCACCGTGGCAGCGGATGCATTTCTCCTCGAAGATAGGTAGCACATCCCGTTGAAAATCAGGCGCGGCCACCTGGTTGTCGCCAGCGCAGGCAGGCCCCTCGACGAGGCCACCGAGCAGCAGCCCGCCGAGGAAGACTTGAAGGCATATCCGCATCGCCAGCCGGGAGCTAGGCCTGCCCGACCACGTTCACAAAGCAATGCACATGTGGCAGCACGCGGTAGTTCCAGACGAACCCAGGGCCTTCGATGCGCCAGGCGTCCCAGCGGTCATTGCCCTTCTCCGCGTTGTCCTTGTAAAACGCCAGACGCAGCCGCTCCATGCCACCGTTGGTCTTGATGAGCTGCATCACCTCGTCGCCATCTTCCTGATGGAAGGGGTTCAGCAACTTCCGCATCACCCCGGCCACCAACCTGCGCTGGGACTCATCCAGATCGCCGTAGCCGACGCCGGTCGATGGTTT
>JBDNIB010000255.1:0-5813 GCA_041688535.1 Prosthecobacter sp. | reverse complement strand
GGCGTGAAAACGTGGACCCGCCCGCCGGTTCGGTGCAGTCGCTGGATCGGCAGTTCACCGTGCGCATCAATCGCGAATACCGCACGCCGGAGGATTTCGAAAAACTCGTCGTCGCGCGTGGTGAGAACGGCTACCAGGTGCGGCTGGGGGAGGTGGCGCGGGTGGAGCTGGGCTCCTCGGAGTCGCGGGTCATGTTTCGCGGCAATCGTGTGCGCATGATCTCGCTGGGCATCGTGCGCCAGTCGCGGGCGAATACGCTGGATGTGGCGCGTGACGTGCGTGCGGAGGCGGAGCGTGTGCGGCCCACCCTACCGGCGGGCATGAAGCTGGAAAATAGCTACGACATGAGCGTGTTCGTCGATGAATCTCTGCATGAGGTCTATCGCACGCTGATCATCGCGGTGATGCTGGTGGTGATCATTATTTACTTCTTCCTCGGTAGTTTCCGCGCCGTGCTGGTGCCCACGATTGCCATTCCGGTCTCGGTGATGTCCACGTTCATGGCGCTGGACGCGCTGGGCTACTCGATCAACTCGCTCACCATGCTCGCGCTGGTGTTGGCGATCGGCCTAGTGGTGGATGATGCCATCGTGGTGCTGGAAAACATCCACCGCCGCATCGAGGGGGGTGAAAAACCGCTCGTCGCGGCCTATCTCGGCACGCGGCAGGTTGGCTTCGCTGTGGTGGCGACGACGATGGTGTTGCTGGCCGTGTTTGTGCCGATCACCTTCATGCCGGGGGATGCGGGACGGCTGTTCTCAGAGTTTTCCATCACGCTGGCCGTCGCGGTGGTGTTCTCGGGTTTTGTGGCGCTCACGCTGTCGCCGATGCTGGCTTCGAAGATCCTGCGCAATCGCGAGAGCGACGGCTTCCTCGCGAGTATGCTGGCGCGTTTTTTTGAGTGGGTGCAGCGCGGCTATCGGCGCACGCTGGCCCTGGCGCTGCATTTTCCAGCCACCACTGTGCCACTGGTGCTCGGGCTGGCGGCCTTGTGCTTTTATCTGCTCAAAACGATCCCGGAGGAGTTCACGCCGCGTGAAGATCGCGGCTCGTTCTTCATCACTGTCACCGGCCCGCCCGGCTCGACGTACAACTACACGCTCGGGGCGCTCGACAAGCTGGAGGACCGCCTCATGTACCTGGTGGACGACACGCATGAGGCTACGCGGGTGCTGGTGCGCGCGCCACGCTCGTTTGGCAGCACGGCGGATTTCAACGAGGGCATCGGCGTCATTACGCTGGCACCGTTTGGCGAGCGGCGGAACGGGTTTGCCGTCATGGACGAGGTACGCACCAAGGTGGCGGACGTGCCCGGCGTGAAAACCGCCGTCATCATGCGCCAGGGCCTCGCACGCGGCTTGAACAAGGCCATGGAGATTGTCGTGGGTGGTCGCACCTTTGAAGAGCTGGCGCAATGGCGGGACCTCATCCTCGCGAAGGCGCGTGAAAATCCCAATCTGCTCGGCCTCGACTGCGATTATCGCGACACTAAGCCGCAGCTCAGCATCAGCATCAATCAGGAGCGGGCCGCCGATCTCGGGGTGAGCAGCGCCAACATCGGCCGCACGCTGGAAACACTGCTCGGCAATCGCCGCGTCACCACTTTCATTCATCAAGGCGAGGAATACGATGTGCTCGTCGAGGGCAGCTATGCCGGTAAACGCAGCCCGACTGACTTGAATAACATCTTCGTGCGCAGTGACCGCACCAAGGAACTCATCCCGCTGGCTAATTTGATCACCTTCAACGAATTCGCCGACAGCGGCAGCCTGAACCGTTACAACCGCCTGCGCTCGATCACTTTCGATGCCGAACTCGCCACCGGTTACAGCCTCAGCGAGGCGCTCACTTTCATGGAAGGGCTGATTCGTGACAATTTGCCCGCCAGCGCCGTGATCGGCTACAAGGGCAACTCGTTGAAGCTCAAGGAAAGCTCCAGCAGCATGGTGCTCATCTTTGGCCTGGCCCTGCTGGTGGCCTTCCTCGTGCTGGCCGCGCAGTTTGAGAGTTTTGTGCATCCGCTGACGGTCATGCTCACCGTGCCGGTGGCGGTTGCAGGCGCGTTACTCGGCTTGCAGTTCATGGGGCAGAGTCAGAGCATTTACAGCCAGATCGGCCTCATCATGCTCATCGGTTTGGCGGCGAAAAACGGCATCCTCATCGTCGAATTCATCAATCAATTGCGGGATGAGGGCATGGCCTTCCGCGATGCCATCCTCACCGCCAGCGAGCAGCGGCTGCGGCCGATCATCATGACCGCGCTATCCACCGTGATGGGCGCTCTGCCGCTGATGCTGAGCCAAGGAGCCGGCGCGGAGACGCGCATGGTGGTGGGCGTCGTGATCGTCTTTGGCGTGTCGCTCGCTACCGTGGTTACGCTGTTTTTGGTGCCCATGGTGTATTCCTTGATCGCACGCGGCACGGGCTCCATCGGGGAAGTGGGCCGGAAACTGGAACAGGCTCTGGAAAACAACGAATGACGCAACACACGACACCGCCGCTCTCCCGACTTGCGGGGATGACATTCGTCATTCTGCATTCTGCATTCGTCATTCCCTCCTGCAATCTCGCCCCGAAGTTCCGCAAGCCCGAGGTCGCGCTGCCCACCAGTTTCAAAACCAGCGGCCCCTGGCGCACCGCCACACCGCGTGATGAAAGCAGTCGTGGCAACTGGTGGGGCTTGTTCGGCGATGCGCGGCTCAATGCGCTGATGCAGCAGGGAGAAAAAGGCAGTCCCACGCTGGAACTGGCCATGCACCGTGTGACCGAGGCCAAGGCGCTCGCACGGGCGGATCGCGCGGGCTTGTTTCCTTTTGTCACGCTCGGCGGCTCGGCGCTGCGCAATCGCGGCTCGGGCAATATGCAGTTCCAGTTCGCTGGTGGCCGCACGCGCAACACGCTGGGCGCGTCGCTCGATTTTGACTACGAGCTCGATTTCTGGGGCAAGCTGCGCAATCAAAGCCGCGCCGGAGCCTCGCGTGCCGAGGCGGAGCAGGCGGACTACCACAGCGCGCTGCTGGGCCTGCAAAGCGAGCTGGCGCTGAATTATTTCGCCCTGCGGGCGCAGGACGCGCAGATCGCGCTGCTGCGGCGCACCGCGCAAGTGCGGCGAAAAACAGTCGAGCTGGCCAGCATGCGTTTCGCGCAGGGCGATATCGCGCAAATCGACGTGGCGCAGGCGGAGACCGATCTCAGTGCGACGGAAGCGGAGGCGATTGGCTTGGAAAAACGCCGTGCGGAACTGGAGCACGCCATCGCTTTGCTACTGGGCACCACGCCTTCGCAGTTCAATCAGCCAGCGCATGCCATCAGTGGTGCGCCGCCTACCGTGCCAGCCAGTGTGCCCAGCGATCTGCTGGAACGACGGCCCGACATCGCTGCCGCCGAGCGGCAGATGGCCGCGTTGAACGCCGAGATCGGCGTGGCAAAGGCTGCGCTGTTTCCCAGCCTGCGCATTGGCGTCACCGGCGGCACGCAGACGAGTTACGCCTGGAAACTGGCCGACGCGCAAAGCCGCGTGTGGGGGCTGGGACCAGCGGCAGTCGATTGGCCGCTGCTGCGGGGCGGGGGAGTGCGGGCGAATATTGCGGCAACGCAGGCTCGTTATGACCAAGTGGCGGCAGTTTATAAAAACACCGTGCTCAGCGCCATGCGCGATGCCGAGGACGCGCTCAGCGGCCAGGCCATTCTCCAACGCCAGGCCGTGGCCCTCGAAGCCACCGCCGAATCCGCCCGCCGTGCGCTCGCCCTCTCCCAAAAGCGCTACGATGCCGGCCTCGTGGCCTATTACGAGGTGCTAGACAGCCAGCGCACGCTGCTGCGGGCCGAGCAGGAGGCCACCCGCATCCAGGGCGAGCGCCATCTGGCCTGCGTGCTCCTCATCAAGGCCCTCGGCGGCGGCTGGTGAGCAGCTACTTCTGCTTTTTCGGCAGAACGAGAGTCTGGCCGTCGAATTCGCCGCCGACCATCTGCTGCACGGATTTGAGCTGATCACTCGTGGCGGAGTTCATGGCGTCCGCGTTGCCTTGAGAGCGGTCGATGGCGGCTTTCGAGGTAGAGGTGGGCGCAGCCTCGACAGGTTTGGGCGCGGGGCTGTCTGTCAGCAGGTCTTGGATCAACCAGACGATGCCGCCGAGAATAAGAATGACCATGACCAGGGATCGGCCGGCAGAAGAGGAAGAATCGCTCATGATCCCGCCTTAACGAGCTGCCTTGTGCAAAGATTGCGGTTTCCAAGCCGGAATTTGGCGGCAACTTTGCTGTCGGCCTAATTTTTCCCTGTGTCTGCCCGTTCCAACCCCGAACAATGTATGCCCGACCCCCACGTACAGGATGAAGCCTCCGTGTTGGTCAGGCGGGCCTTAGACCAACATGAAAGCACGCTCATCGCCTACACAGCCGGCATTCTCGGTGGAGACATCGAGAAGGCGCGTGATGTCGTGCAGGACGCCATGCTGCGGCTTTACCTCACGGAGCCGGATCGTGTCCGTGAAAATCTCAAGTCCTGGCTGTTCACCGTCTGTCGCAACCGAGCCTTCGACGTGCTGCGCAAAGACTACCGGCTTGATCTCGGCAATGACGAGTTCATCGAGTCAACGCCCAATCATGACCCTGATCCCGCCGAGAGCGCCGGTTTGCATGAACTTTACGAGCAGGTCTGGGCCAACGTGGACCGCCTGCGGCCCAATCAGCGCGAGGTGGTGCGGCTCAAATTCCTCCACGACTGCTCCTACCAGGAGATCGCCGGCATCACCGGACTCAGCGTCGGCAACGTGGGCTTCATCATGCACCATGCGATCAAGAAACTGCGCGAGCTGCTGAGCCGCGAGCACACTGTAGAACATTTCCATCCCCATTCATGAACCCGCAAGACAATCCACACTTCACCGCTTACGCGCTCGGAGAACTGAGCGCTGATGAAGCCTGCGTGCTGCACGAGATGCTGTCCACGACGCCCTCCTCCGCACACGAGTTGGAACAAATCGAGGCGGTGACCGACGCGCTGCGCCACGGTGCGCCGCTCCCGCAGTCACGCCTGACCCACGAGCAGCGCCACGCCGTGCTGCACCCAGCGAATCTCCCGCGCCGCATGCAGCCGATGATGCCGCGCAAGCCTGCGCCGCGTCCAGGTAATGCGTTCTGGCCGGTGATGGGATCAATGCTCAAAGCCGCCGCCGTGATCACCCTGACCGGGGCCGCTTTCGTCGCCGGTTGGTCGTTCAGCCCGGCAATGCAGGATGCGGCGCAGGCCGTTGCCGCACCGTCAGCCAAGTCACAGCCTGCGCTTGAAGTTGTCCCCCAACTTCAGTCTGTTCCCGCGCCCGTGGTGGCTGTTGTGGTCAAACCTGCTCCTGAAAGGAAGGTGGAAGCGCCGGTGACTCCTGAAAAGACCGTCATCGAGGCTCCGAAAGCCCCCGTGCCACTCACGACAGAGGTAGCCGTGGTCAAAGCTCCCGTCGCTCCTCCGGCACCGGCAATGGCCGCAGCGCCCAAATTTGGCTTCACCATGCCAGCCGGACGTGGTGTGTTTGTCAGCACCACGAAGCAGCCCAACGATCAGTTCAGTCTTCATCCGGCGCAGATCAGGCCCGCGTTGCCGAAATCCCAGGGGCAGGCGTTTGCCTCACCGCTTCCTGCCAATACGAAATCCAACGCGAAACCCGAGGCCAAGCCTGCGCGTGTGTCTGAGCTGTACATTCACTCCTGGCAGGCCGAGGTGGCTGCCTGTCCGTGGAATGCCGCACATCGCCTGCTGCGCGTCGTCATCCAGGTTCCAGCGGACCAGCCTGCCGTGAGCGCTGCTGACGCCAGCT
>JBDNIB010000254.1:0-3474 GCA_041688535.1 Prosthecobacter sp. | reverse complement strand
CTCTAACCGAGTGTTTGGGCGGATCTTCGGCACGAAGTCCAGTATCCTTCCCACACCACCGAAGAATCAAATCGAAGTGGTGTGTCCGTCTTGTGGCGCGGCTCAATACGAGCCGCGCCTCGTCGTTTCCACGTTTTGCAAAAAATGCGGTGTGCATCTCACCGTGCAGAAACACCGCGTCACCGCTTCCGCTGCCTCGCGCTCGGGCGCAGGCATGACAGCTGCCTGGGACAGGGCTGAACAGGAAGCTCCCACCCAGCCAGCCGCAAAGGCGGTGCCCCAGGCCGCAAGTCCTCCGGCTCCAGAATCCGAGCTTTCTCCCAGTGACGGCTTTGGTGCCTTTCTGCAAAGCCAAGGACAGCCCACGGCGGTAGCGGCACCTTCCGCCCCTGCTGACGCGGCCGCTTCGACCGAGGAAGACAGCAGCGCTGCGGAGTCCGAGCCGCCGACTGCCAACATGCGCCGGGCCACCTCCAATTCGCCGCCCCCCACCCCTTCGCCTGAACCACAGACGGCCAGTTCCTTCCAGAAAATGAAGGACCAAGGCATGTACCGGAACCAGTATTTCAAAGATGCCGAGTGCTTCGACTGCGGCCACAAATTCAAAACCGGACGCTCCGCCAAATCCGCCAACTGCCCCGCCTGCGGTGCCTATATTTCGCTGGAAGACATCGAGATCAACATGATCTCCACCCAGTCGGTCAAAACTCGTGGTGATGTCCTCATCCGCAAACGCGGCCGCCTCTCCGCCAGCAGTGTGCATTGCCGCGACCTCAACTGCCAGGGAGTCCTCGAGGCCAATGTCACCTGCTCTGGCGATGCCACCTTCCGCACCACCGGCAGCATCATCGGCGAAATCCGCTGCCGCCGCTTCGTCGTCGAAAAGGGCGCGGATGTCGCCTTCCTCAACACGGTGCATGCTGAAGATGTCGATATCCAGGCCCGCGTCACCGGCACGATTTTCAGCACTGGACCCGTGCTCATCGGCAGCAACGGCTCCGTCAATGGGGATGTCACCGCCCGCTCTGTCTCGATCGAACCTGGTGGCGAGCTCAACGGCGCGATGAACATCGTGCGTGGCAAAACTAGGCCCGCCGCACCCTCGCCAGCGCACGGGGCCTGAATCCCGCGCCCGCCATGAGAACGCGCGCATTTCTGCTGGCAGCCGCGCTCCTCACATCCTGCCTACTTGCAGCGCGGGCGGATTCGTTGAGCGTCATTCATTCCTGGCTCAATCACGCCATGCACATGCTCACGCACGATCATCTCACCCTGCCCTACCCGGCACCACCGCCTGCGGAGCAATGGCAGTCCCTGAATACCGCTGATCGCCTCGCCAATGTGCGCTCACGCCTGCTGCCGAAATTGCACGCTGAACTCACCGCCAAACAGCTCCAGCTCGGCCAGTCCGCCTTCATCCGCATCTTCAAAGAAAGCCGCGAACTCGAACTCTGGCTCAAGGACAAGAACGGCAAGTGGCAGCTCTTCCGCAACTACCCCATCGCCACCTTCTCCGGCACCCTCGGCCCCAAAACCCGCGAAGGCGACCAACAAGCACCCGAAGGCTGCTACAGCGTCACGCAGCAGCAGCTCAATCCAGCCAGCAGCTACCATCTCTCCTTCAACATCGGCTACCCCAACGCCTACGACCTCGCGCACCAGCGCACTGGCAGCCTCATCATGATTCATGGCAGCACCGTCAGCGTCGGCTGCTTCGCCATGACCGATCCCCTCATTGAGGAAATCTACCTCATCGTCGCCGCCGCCCTCCAACACACTCCCGCCGTCCCCGTCCACAGCCTCCCTTTCCGCATGACCGCCGAGCGCATGCAAAACGCCGATCCCGCCCACCTCGATTTCTGGCGCAATCTCCAATCCGCCCACGATCTCTTCGAAAACGCGCACCGGGTCCCACGCATCTCCGTCATAAACGGCCTCTATCGCACCCGTTAACCAATCCATTCGTCATTCTGCATTCTGGTTTCGTCATTCCATGCTCTCCCTCACCCTCACCGCCCCCAAGACTTTCGAATGGACCACCCTTTCCGAAACGGAAGCACCGGGACCGCTCGCAGCCCGCGTCGGCATCCGCTCCATCGGCATCTGCGGCACCGACTTCAGCGGCTACCTCGGCAAGATGCCCTTCATTGAGTTCCCACGCATTCTAGGCCACGAACTCGGTGTCGAAGTCCTCGCCGTCGGCCCTGGCGTCACGCATCTCAAAGTCGGCGACCGCTGCTCCGTCGAGCCTTACCTCAACTGCGGCACCTGCCACGCCTGCCTGCGCGGCAGCACCAACTGCTGTGAAACACTCCAAGTCCTCGGCGTCCATTGCGACGGCGGCATGCGCGAACGCATGATCCTGCCCGCGCACAAGCTCCATCCCTGCAACGCCCTCGACTTCGAACAGCTCGCCCTCGTCGAAACCCTCGCCATCGGCTGCCACGCCGTGAACCGCGCCCAGATCACGCCCAGCGACGATGTCCTCATCATCGGTGCCGGGCCCATCGGCCTCACCGTCCTCGAATTCGCCCGTGCCGCGAACGCCGCCATCACCATCCTCGAACTCAATGCCGCCCGCCGCGACTTCGTGGCGCAAAACTACCCCGGAGTCCGCATCGTCGCCGCCCTGCCCGACGAAGCCGCCTTTCAAATCGTCTTCGACGCCACCGGCAATCCCAACTCCATGGCCGCCACGCTGCGCCTCGCCCGCTTCACTGGCCGCATCATCTACGTCGGCATCACCAAGGAACCCGTCACCCTCGACGATCCGCTCTTCCACCGCCGCGAGCTCACCCTCCTCGCCAGCCGCAACGCCCAAAGCGCCGACTTCCCCCGCATTCTCGCCATGATCCAATCCGGCCAGATCAACACCCGCCCCTGGATCAGCCACCGCTGCGAGTTTCGCGATCTGCCCTCGCAAATGCCCGACTGGCTCCTCCCCGACTCCCGCGTCATCAAAGCCGTCGTTGCCTTGTGATTCATCTCAGTTCCCTCGCCCCGCTTGCGGGGAGAGGGTTAGGGTGAGGGGCGGAGACATCACGACCTCGCTTGCAACTCACGCCTTTCCCTGCGAGCACTCACCCATTCGTCATTCTGATTTCGTCATTCGTCATTTACTCCTACATGCCCACCCTCACCGTCCAGCCCCGCGCCCGCCTTTTCCACGGTCACCTGTGGGTTTACGCCACTGAAATTCAAAAGCGCTTCGGCGATCCCAAACCCGGTGACGTCGTTCATCTACAGGACGTGCGTGGCAAACCGCTCGGCAGCGCGATCTACAACCCGCAGTCGCAAATCTCTGCCCGCCTCTTCTCGTATCGCCGCCAGGATCTCGATCTCGACTTCTTCACGCGGCGCATCCAGCGCGCCCTCAAGGCGCGCGAAGACTCCGGCGTCGATCTGAACCTCTGCCGCCTCGTTTGGAGCGAGTCCGACGGACTTCCCGGCGTCATCATCGACCGCTACGGCGAT
>JBDNIB010000027.1:0-3713 GCA_041688535.1 Prosthecobacter sp. | reverse complement strand
TCACCCGCACACCGGGGCCTGCTTTGCCGAATGATCCACGGTTGTCATGATCGAAGTTCCACTGCCCGCCCACCGGTTTGCCCTTCTCCATGAGCACGCCCGTTTTCTTCCGCATCTCGCGGTAAAAGAACTCCATGCGCAGTTGCTTCCGGCCCTCAGCGTGCCTGGCAAAGTCGGAAGACGAACAAAGAAAGTGCCTGTCGTCACGCACCTCGATCGGCACCTCCAGTTCACCCGCCACCCACTCGATCTCGCGCTGCACGCTCCACTCACCGGCGTGGACCATCACGATACCCTGCGGTTTCAGCCGCTCCATGCTCGCTCGTAAAGCATCGGCGAAACTGCTATGCGTGCCCATTTCACCATAGTCCACCCGCCACTCCCGCTTTCGCAACTCGTCGCGAAAGTGTCGCATCGCCGAGATGAACATCGCGATGCGCGCCTTCACACTCCAGACCTTCGTGGCTTCAAGAGGCACCTCGGCCATCCAAACGACATCCTTTCCGGGATCAAACCCATCAAACGAGGCTGACGCAGGTGAGAGTTGATCTCCAAGGACGATGACAAGATGACGTGAGGGTTCCACTGAGGAAGCCTTACGTTCCCGCCGCCAGGAAGGGGCTTCAAAATTGAGAATTGCACGTTATGCCCCGGAGTCGATTTGACCGACTGGGCGTGACTGATCGAACGGGCTCTTGCAGAACTGATCCGAGAAAGCGGACATCACTGTGCTGGCAGGTGAAAATCCGGCGGTATTTTCATGCCGGGACGGGTGAAAGCAGAACCAAAGTCGGTGGACCCTTCAATAAACCCGCCATGTGAGAGGAAGAAGCGCCCCTTCTCCACGCCCATGAAGCGGTCGAGGCGGTTCGCCTTGCCGGTGCCGTCGTGGCTGAAAGTCGCCTTCGTCAGCTCGGTCCACTTTCCATCGGCGGTGGCGATCCATTGCGGGCCATAGAGCGCCTTGCGTTGCAGATGGCCGTTTTGACCGCCAAAATTCTCGCTAAACGAATGCAGACGGCCCAGATACTGGCCGTCCTTCGGTGCGCGGAAGCTGGCAATGAGCATCCACGCTTGCTGCTCGGGATGAAACCAGTAGCCGCTGTAGGTCGTGTGATCGCCATCGGGTTTCACGACGACGACAAACTTCTGCGCCTCGCCAGTTTTCCACGGATAGACGAGATGCGAGTGACCGCCGGTGCCCTCGTGCCCGAAGACTCTCGCTTCGACGCCTGCGCCTTTGGCGACGAGTTGCGTTTGATCGTCTGCTGACACGGTACTGCGGTCGATGGCTTTTTGGCCCTTTTCCGCGTCCCACACCGAGAAGATGATGCGTCGCTCGGTCGGCGAATTCACCTGCATACCGAAGTAACCACGCGAGAAGCCGCAGGCCATGTAGAAAGTCGCGACGGGGTCTTCGACTGCGGTGACTTCGTTGTAAAACATCGTGATCTTCTCGTCCTTCGGTGTCGGGTAAAACAGATGCACGGAGGCGGCGTTGCGACGCGGATCGAGATTGAAGTGCGCGTCCTTGATCGCGGGACCATTGAGCACCAGCGCATCAATCGTTCCTTTGGAGTCACCGCCGCGTGAGTCTAACATTAAAGGGTGCAACATTAAAGGGTGCATGGCTGCGAGGAACGAGCCAGTCAATGCCCCTGTAGTTGAACAAGCCCGGCTTTAACACGTTCGCGCCCTTATGCGCTTTGTGTTGCGCGCTTGATGGCCGGGTCGCTTTTGAGCGCTGAGGTTGTGTGTCTCGACGGTTCTTGATGGGCCGGTGACGTGCTCGTGGCGCCTGTTTTGTAGTTCTTTCCAACGCGCTGATGGCCCTCTTGGCGCTCCATGATGATGCGTGGTCGTGGACTTCCTTCAGCGCGGTTTGGTGGGCTGTGGCGTGGTGGTCGGTTGATTCGGTCGCCTCCTCCGGCTCCTTCACCCCTTCGGGGCAGCCTGTCGGCTGTCTGTCTCGCGGCTACCGCCGCCGCTCGACTCATGCTCGTGGTGGTCCTTTGATCTCGCTGGGTGGGGCGCGGCTTTGGATGGGTTGCCACAACGCACCGCGCTTCCATCCAGGCAGGATTCGGGCGATCACTTGCATGGGCTGCTGACAGCAGGGACAGAGGTGTTCTCGCTTCGCGGTTCCTGGTTCTTCGTTCTTGGTTGCGGGTTCTGCGGACTCGTCTGGTGTGCGGATGCTGGGTGTGGTGCCGCTGCCTTGTTGCACGAGCTGCCGCTTGGCCTTCGCGGCGGGGTGGTGGTAGCCGTAGTAGCGCACGGCGCGGAGTTTGGCGGGCTGGACGTGGCGCAGGTGTCGCCTGACGAACTCAATGCCGCTGAGCGTCAGGGTGCGTGGGCGCGGGTTGTTGCGATCACTGCGGTCGGTGTAACGGAAGGTGACGTGGGTGTCGGTGATGGCGAGGATGCGGGAGTCGCCAATGACGCTGCGCATGATGTAGCGCCCGAGGTATTTGATGGCGTTCTCGCCTATGCCGAAGGCCTGCACGTTGACGCCCCACTGCTTGCGCCAGACGGCGGGATCACAGCTCAGGCCGCGCGCTTTCATCTGCGCTCCGAAGTGATGCTTGAGCACTTCTTTGAGTGCATCGGCAGGCATGAGGTAGTCGCCTTTTTCACGACGATGTAGCGGCCTTGCTCATCCAATCCGGCACCGGGCACGATGCAGTGGAGGTGGGGATGGAAGAGCATTTTTTGGTTCCAAGTATGCAGCACCATGGTGAACCCGCTGGTCACTGCACCGAGCCACTTTTTGTCCGCCAATGTTTGACTCAAAGTGGTGGCGCTGGCCTGGAAGAACGCGTCATAGGCGGACTTGGCTTCTCTGCCGAAGAAGAGGTCACGCAGTTCGCTCGGTAAGGTAAACGTGACCATAAAATACGGCGCGGGGATGAGCTTGCTTTGCTCACGCCGCACCCACTCGGCGGTGGCAGCGCGTCCGCACTGCGGACAGCTTTTGTGATGGCAACTGTGATAGGCGTAGTGCCGCTCATCGGCACAGGTCGGGCACTGATGCACGTGCCCGCCCATGACCAGGGTGCGGCAGTTTTGCAGCGCCCACACGGCACGGTGCTGCACGCCGCTCAGGCACGGGCGCGTGCTGAGATAGGCGGGCAGGAACCGGCGCAGGGCGTCGATGACCGTGGGCATCCTCTTCGGGGATCAGGGATGAGGGATGGCTAGTGCGGTAGGCCTGCGCACAGGTCTTACATGAGCTTCAGCGCCTGCTGCTCGCTCTGATGGGTGAGGTGCAGGTAGATCTCGGTGGAGCCGAGCGGCGGCGGTAGCCGCGAGACAGACTGCGACGAAGGAGCAGCCCTGGAGCGCAGCGGAAGGGTGAAGGAGCCGGAGGAGGCGACTGAATCAACCTGTGCCGCAGAGTGTGCGGTGTGGCATCGGGTAGATCGAGTTCTTTGCGCGCGAGCACGAGCAGTCGTTGCAACGAGTTGTGCAGCATCGTGCTCGTGGCGGTGTGCATGCGCGCGGCCAGCGCTTGCGGCGTGTTGTCGCCACGGCCCGCGTTGGGAAACAACAGCAGCGGCTGCCGATGGAAGCGCCAGTAGTCGCGCAGGTCCTTGAGCATCGCCGCAGGCAGCGGGATGGTGCGGTCCTTGTTCCCTTTGCCCGCGCGGATGCGCAGCTTGCACTCGCTACCGATGACGTCGCGCACGGTGAGCTTCAAACATTCGGAGAGC
>JBDNIB010000253.1:0-1889 GCA_041688535.1 Prosthecobacter sp. | reverse complement strand
GAGTGAATATCAATGGGTTTTCCCACGTATTCACAGCCCCCAATTTTTATGACCAAAACTCTGCTCTTCACTGCCCTAACCACGATCAGCCTCCGCGCCGCCGAGCTGCCGGTGCCGGCCAAAATCGAGTTCAATCGCGATGTGCAGCCGATTTTAAGCGACAACTGCTTCTACTGCCACGGCAACGACCCGAAGCATCGCGAGGCCGATCTGCGGCTCGACATTCGCGATGAGGCCGTGAAGGCGGAGGCGTTCATTCCCGGCAAAGCGGCCAAGAGCGAACTCGTATCGCGCATCTTAACCAGTGACGAGGATGACCTCATGCCGCCGCCGGATTCGCACAAAAAGCTCACGCAGCGGCAGAAGGACATCTTGAAAAAGTGGATTGATCAAGGCGCGGGCTATCAGCAGCACTGGTCGTATGAAAAGCCGGTGAAGGCAGTGATCCCAGCGGGCAAAAACGCTGTGGATGTGCTCGTGCAGAAGCGTCTGGCGGAGGTCGGCCTCAAAGCCTCGCCCGAAGCCAATAAGCGCAGTTTGATGCGGCGCGTTTACTTCGATCTTCTCGGCCTGCCACCGACTCCATCGGAGGTGGCTGCCTTGGAAAATGATGCATCGCCCGATGCCTACGCGCAGATGGTGGATCGTGTGTTCAAGAACCCCCATTATGGAGAGCGCATGGCCATCGGCTGGCTGGATGTTGTCCGTTTTGCCGACACCATCGGCTATCACAGTGACACTCAGCGCAATGTGTGGCCCTACCGCGATTACGTCATCAAGAGCTTCAATGCCAACAAGCCCTTTGACCGCTTCACGCTCGAACAAGTCGCTGGTGATTTGCTACCGGATGCGAATCAGGAATCCAAGATCGGCTCCGCCTTCAATCGCCTGCTGCTTTCCACGGAAGAAGGCGGCGCGCAGGCGAAGGACTACGAACAGCGCATGCTCACGGACCGCGTGCGTGCCATCGGTGCGGCGTGGATGGGCCAGACCACTGGCTGCGCTCAATGCCACGATCACAAGTTCGATCCCATCACCACCCGCGATTTCTACAACCTGGGTGCCTTTTTTGCCGACATCAAAGAGCCCATCATTGGCAAACGCGAAGACGGCATGATCGTCGCCACGCCTGATGATGAAAAGAAGCTCGTGCAACTCGACGCCACACTCGCTGATGCCAAAAAGACGCTCGCTACCGTCCAACCCAAGCTCGCCGAAGCTCAAAAAGCCTGGGAGGCCAAATTTCTCATTCAAAGTGACCTCAAGGAAAAAGAGGCGCAGGAGGTTCTAAACATCCTCAAGGCCAAAGCGCCCAATGCGAAGCAGAAACAGACCGTCGAAGCCTACTTCCTCAAAACCACGCCGCTGCACAAAGCCGAGCGTGATGCCGCCGCCAAAGCCGAGCGCGAGCGCAAAGCCTTCTATGATCCGCTGCCAAAGTGCATCGTCTCCGTCAGCGACACGACCAAGCGCACCGTGCGCATCCTGCCGCGTGGCAACTGGATGGACGAGAGCGGCGAAGTCGTGAAGGCCTCACTGCCGAGTTATTTGCCGAAACCAAAGATCGAAGGCCGAGATCTCACGCGCCTCGACCTCGCGCAGTGGCTTGTTTCCAAAGAGAATCCGCTCACTGCGCGCACGGTGATGAACCGTTTGTGGAAGCAGTTCTTTGGCACTGGTTTGAGCAAGGTGCTCGACGATCTCGGTGCGCAAGGCGAGCCGCCGGTGAACCCCGCGCTGCTCGACTGGCTCGCCTGCGAGTTCATGGACAGCGGTTGGGACATGCAGCACATGATCCGCGTCATCGTGAACAGCGCGACTTACAAGCAGGTTTCCACCTCCACGAAGGAACTCACCGCCGCTGATCCCTACAATCGCGAATGCGCCCG
>JBDNIB010000252.1:0-16817 GCA_041688535.1 Prosthecobacter sp. | reverse complement strand
TATGAGAAGGTGGTGCGGCCTGCGGTGCCAGCGGGAGCGAAACATCCCCTGGATGCCTTCCTCGTGCAGCGTCTTACCCAAGAAGGTCTCAAATTTTCGGCACAGGCCGACACCGCCACGCTCATCCGCCGCGTGGCGCTCGATTTGACCGGCCTGCCACCGACTCTTGAAGAGCTGGCCTCACTTTCCAAACATCCGCACGACAAGATCGTCGATCATTACCTCAACCAACCCGCCTACGGCGAGCACTGGGCCGCGCAATGGCTCGATCTCGCCCGCTACGCCGACAGCTCCGGCTACCCGAGCGATCAGCCGCGCGAGATCTGGGCTTACCGCGATTGGGTCATCCGCGCGCTGAACTCAAACATGCCCTTCGACCAGTTCACCATCGAGCAAAACGCGGGTGATCTGCTGCCGAACCCGACCGATGACCAGCTCATCGCCACCGCGTTTCATCGTAACACGATGACGCAGAACGAAGGCGGCACGGACGACGAGGAATTCCGCAATGCCGCGATCATCGACCGCGTAAACACGACCTTCGCCGTCTGGATGGGTACCACGATGGCCTGCGCCCAATGCCACACGCACAAGTACGACCCGCACACCATCAACGAGTACTTCCAGTTTTACGCCTTCCTCAATCAAAGCGCCGACGCCGACAAAAAGGACGAGTCACCGCTGCACAGCTTCGACACACCGGAGCTGAAACAGCAGCGTCAACGTCTCAAAATCGAGCTGGCCGCTTTGGAGAAAAAGTTTGCGTCTCCCGATGCCGCGTGGCTCGTCGGCCTGGGTGTCTGGGACAAGGGCTTCGCCCGCGATCTCGGCTGGCAGACGCCAAAGCCGGTACAAGTGACCACGAAGTCGAAACAAACCGCCGCAATCGCTGCCGATGGCACCGTTTCGATTCCGAAGAACAGCGACACGGACACCTACACGATCGAACTGCCCGCCACAGGCGACAAACTGAGTGCGCTGCGCCTCGAAACGATTCCCGCTGTTGGCTTTGGCAACTTCATCATCACCGACGTGAAGGCCGAAGTGGTGCCATCAGACGCCAAACAGGCTCCGCAAGCACGCTATGTGCGTATTGAGCTGCCCGGCGAGAAAAAAATGCTTCAGCTCGCGGAAGTGCAGGTGTTCAGCGGCAGCGACAACATCGCGCCAGAGGGCGAGGCGACGCAAAGCAGTCTCTACGCCGACGCCGCGCCGAAGCGCGCCAACGACGGCAACACCGAGGGCGTTTACGCGAAGGGCAGCGTCGCGCATACCTCCGGTAACGACAACGATCCGTGGTGGGAGCTTGATCTGAAGGCCGCAAAACCAGTGGATCGTGTCGTGGTGTGGAACCGCACCGATGGCAACGTCGGCAAACGCCTCGACGGCTTCCGTGTCGTGCTGCTGGATGACAAGCGCCAGACTGTGTGGAAGAGCGAAAGCACGCCCGCGCCGGAGAAGGACAAGGCATTCGCCATCAGTGGACCGGTGGCCGTGGGTTTCACCACCGCGCTCGCTGATTACGAGCAGAACACGTTCGGTGCCGCGTCCATCTTGAAGACGAAGGACAAGACCAACAAGGGCTGGGCCGTCGGCGGCACCGCTGACAAGCCGCACGTGCTCACCCTGCTCGCCGCCTCGCCCGTCGTCGTGCCAGCGGGCTCGAAGCTGCGCATCACGCTCGCGCAGAACAGCGAGCTCAAGCAGCACATGCTCGGCAGCTTCCGTCTCAGCTTCACGGGTGATGCCCGCGTGCAGCAGGTCATCAAAGTGCCGCAGAAAGTCATCGCCGCCTTGTCGCAAACTCAGCGCACACCAGCTCAACAGAAAACCATCACGGACTATTATGTGAGGAATGTCGCCAAAGAATCTGCCGCCGAGCGCACCCGTCTTGCCGCCGCGAACAAAGAGCTCGTTGCGTTGAAACCGGTCAGCGTTCCAATCATGCAGGATCTCGATGCCAAGCAGCGCCGCGTGACTAAAATCCAGCTTCGCGGCAACTGGCAGGCGCTGGATGCCGAAGTCAGCGAGGCGACACCCGCCGCGTTTCATCCACTGCCGAAGGATGCGCCACGCAATCGCCTCACGATGGCGAAATGGCTCGTCAGCCGTGACAATCCGCTCACCGCCCGCGTCACGGTGAACCGCTTGTGGGAAAGCATCTTTGGCACCGGCATCGTGCGCAGCAGCGAGGAGTTCGGCAGCCAGGGCGAGCTGCCCGTGCATCCCGAACTGCTCGACTGGCTCGCCGCCGAGCTGATGGACAGCGGCTGGGACATCAAACACATGCTCAAGCTGCTGCTCACGAGCCAGGCCTATCAGCAAAGCTCGAAAACCACGCCCGAACTCAACGAACGCGATCCCGACAACCGCCTGCTCGCGCGCGGACCGCGCTTCCGCCCGACCGGCGAACTGCTGCGCGATCAGGCGCTCGCCGCCAGCGGTCTGCTCAGCACCAAAATGTACGGCATTCCCGTACGGCCGCTGACGCCAAACATGGGCCTCAGCACCGCCTTCGGCCGCAGCAACGACTGGACCGTCAGCGAAGGCGAGGACAAGCACCGCCGCAGCCTCTACACCGAAGTACGTCGCAACAGTCCCTACGCCAGCTTCACCACCTTCGACGCCGGCAACCGCGAGGTCTGCATGATCCGCCGCAGTCGCACGAACACACCATTGCAGGCCTTCGTGACGCTGAACGATCCCGTCTTCATCGAAACGAATCAAGCCATGGCCCGCCGCCTCGTCGCCGAGGCCAAAACAACGCCCGAGCGTCTCACGCATCTCTTCAAACTCTGCCTCAGCCGCGCACCGACCACACATGAAGTCGAGTCACTCACACAACTCCACGCTGAAACACTCGCGTCGTATCAAAACGACCCAGCCGCCGCCGCCAAAATGGCCACCGATCCTCTCGGCGCTGCTCTCAAAGACGCCAACCTCCCCGAACTCGCCGCCTGGACGACCATCGCCAACGTGGTCATGAACCTGGATGAGTTTTTGATGCGGAGGTGATTGATTCGAACCATGGCCACCAAGAAATCCATCGACGTTCCCATTCACACCATACGCGGTCAGCGTGTGGTGCTGGATGCTGATCTGGCGGCGCTGTATGGAGTCACCACGGGCCGCTTCAATGAAGCCGTGAAACGAAACCTGAAGCGATTCCCTGATGATTTCGCGTTTGAACTCACTGCGGAAGAGATGCTGGTCTTGATATCGCAAAATGCGATATCAAGTTCCGGGCATGGCGGGCGCCGCAAGCCGCCGCGTGTTTTCACCGAGCACGGTGCCCTCATGGCCGCCTCGGTGCTGAACAGCGACCGTGCCATTGCCATGAGTGTCTATGTGATCCGCGCGTTCGTCGAAATTCGCGAGCAACTGACGGCCAACAACGCCATCCTCAAGCGTCTGGCCGAAATCGACAACACACTGCTCATCCACGACGCCTCGCTGCGTGACGTTTACAAGAAGCTGATGCCGCCTTCTGGCTCCGTCACCTGCGACTCCACGCAAACAGATCGGTTTTCATCCATGAACCAATCCCAAAAACTTGAGGTCACCATTTGTGACCTCATAAGCTCGGCAAACTTGGTATCACAGTTTGTGATATCAAGATTCTCAACGCCCATCTCACTATGAACCCCATCACGCACGACAAGCTCCAGCTTACCACGCGCCGCCAGTTCCTCGGCAACACGGGGCAGTTCAGCCTTGGTGCCATCGCCATGCAGGCGATGCAGCAGAAGGCGGCGGCGACGCCGGCATCGGATAATCCACTTGCACCGAAGAAGTCGCAATTCGCGCCGCAGGCGAAGCGGGTGGTTTACCTGCACATGTCGGGAGCGCCGCCGCATCTCGATCTGTTTGATTACAAACCGGAGCTGGTGAAGCGCAGCGGGCAGGACTGCCCAGATTCCATCTTGAAGGGCCGGAAGTTCGCCTTCACCACGGGCGTGCCGAAGCTGATGGGCACGCCGCGTACCTTTGCGCGTTACGGTAAAGGTGGACTGTGGATGAGCGATGCGTGCCCGAACTTCCACACGATCGTCGACGAGATGTGCATGATTCGCTCGATGAACACGGATCAGTTCAACCATGCGCCGGCAGAGCTGCTGCTGTTCACCGGTCATGCGCGGCAGGGCCGGCCTTCGATGGGTTCGTGGGCGACGTATGGCCTCGGCACCGAGAATCAGGATCTGCCGGGCTTTGTGGCGCTGATCTCCAGCGGCACGCAGCCGAGCGGCGGGCAGGGCTGCTGGGGCAGCGGTTTCATCCCGAGCGTGTATCAAGGTGTGCAATGTCGCAGCAAGGGCGATCCGGTGTTGTTCGTGAGCGATCCCGCAGGCATGAACCGCGAACTTCGGCGCAAGACGCTCGACACCTTGCAGGCGCTGAATCAGCAGCAGGTCGCCGAATTCGGTCATCCCGAGACGGTCACGCGCATCGCGCAGTATGAACTCGCCTTCCGCATGCAGACGAGCGTGCCGGAGGTGATGGACATCTCGAAGGAGCCCAAAAATGTGCTCGAAGATTACGGTGCGAAGCCCGGTGAATCGAGTTTTGCCAACAACTGCCTGCTGGCGCGGCGGCTCATCGAAAAAGGCGTGCGCTTTGTGAATCTGTTCGACTGGGGCTGGGATTTTCACGGCACCGCCGAAGCGACGGGCATCACTAGCGGTCTCACCAACAAAATGGCCGCCACTGACAAGCCGGTGGCTGCTTTGATCAAAGATCTCAAGCAGCGTGGCCTGCTGGATGACACGCTCGTCATCTGGGGCGGTGAATTCGGCCGCACGCCCTTCCGCGAAGGCCGCACGGCGGCGAGCAAGGTGCTCGGTCGCGATCACTACCCCGACTGCTACACGCTGTTCATGGCCGGTGGCGGGGTGAAGGCTGGATTCGACTACGGCAGCACCGACGAGCTCGGTTTCAGCGTCGCCGAGAACAAAGTCCATGTGCATGACTTCCAGGCCACGGTGATGCACTTGCTCGGCTTCGATCACGAACGACTGACGTATCGCTTCCAAGGCCGCGACTACCGCCTCACCGACATCCACGGGCATGTGGTGAAGGATCTGCTCGCCTGATTCCAGCAGAGCGGTTAGTTGCGCCATGACATCCTCGAACACTCCTGGCAGTTCCAAGCGTGAGCTTGTTTGGCGCGTCATTTTCCTTTCGGACACGAAGGCGGGTCGAGCTTTTGATATCGTGCTGCTGTGGCTGATCGGGCTGAGTGTGCTGACGATCATGCTCGAAAGCGTGGACGAACTGCGAGACAAGCATGGCGCGTTGTTTGTCACGCTGGAGTGGGTGTTCACAGGGTTGTTCACGCTGGAATATCTGACGCGACTCTGGGTGGTGCGAAACCGCTGGAGCTACGCACGCAGCTTTTTCGGTCTGGTGGATCTGATGACGATCCTGCCCGCCTTCATCGAACTACTGCTACCGGGCTCACACTACCTCACCACCGTGCGCATTCTGCGCCTCATGCGGATGTTTCGTGTGCTGAAAATGGCCGAATACATCGGCGAAGCGAGCGTGCTCATGAACGCCATGGCGGCCAGCCGCCGCAAGATCCTCATTTTCTTTTCCTCCGTGCTCGCGCTCGTCTGTGTAGAAGGCACCATCGCTTATGTGATCGAGCATGATGCGAATCCCGGCTACGCAAACATCCCGCAGTCGATCTACTGGGCCATCGTGACGATCACCACTGTCGGCTACGGCGATGTAGCGCCGGTGACGGTGCTGGGGAAGATGATGGCCTCCGTGATTATGCTCACGGGTTTCGCCATCATCGCCGTGCCCACCGGCATCGTAACCTCGGAGATCGGTCGAGAGCTCAGTGGCTCACGCCTCCGCCGCCGGTGCAAAGAATGTGGCTGGGAAGATCACGATGTCCGCGCCCGCCATTGCCAGCAGTGCGGTGTGGTGTTGGAGTAAGTGTCATTTCGCCGCCGATTGCGTCTCCAACAACCCGATCACCGCCCGTCCCGTCACAAGAAAATCCGCTGCGCGTTTCTGTACCTCTGCGGGCAGTTCCTCGTCCGCAGTCGATTTCAACGCGAGCAAGGTCCACATCGTCGTGACCTCGTGGATTTCGCGCGTGGGTCGTTTGCCGAGAGGGAGCTGTCCGCCCGCCTTCCATGAACCGTCCGGTTGCTGATTTTTGAGAATCTGCGTACGAAACTCGCTCGGCCATGTCGGCGCTGGCTCAATGCCTGCGTCACGACCAAGCAACAGGAAGACCATCGTGTCGATGTTGCCGGCAGAGACCTTGTCCACGCCGTCCTTGTCACCCGTTTTGTTCCAGTGCCGCCAGTCCGCCGCCCATGGAGTCCATTCGGTCACTTCCTCGCGCTCAGTTTTCAATCCAGCGCGGAAAGGCGCTGTTCAGGCTCCACAGCATCGCGGGAATCTGATGACAGCTCGCGCACTGGCGGTCCGCAATCCACGCCAGCCCCTGCTCTTTCAGGAACGGCAGGCTGCGTTGCACCATCGCAAGCTCCTCGCCTGCCTCGACCATCGTTATGGCGGTCAGCAGGGACAAAATGACAATGGTTTTCTTCATGGTCGTCGAGTTAACGTGCTGAACTGGTTGCGCTTTGCAGTGTGGCTGGCAAAGCGTAGCACTTATCATGCGCCGCCTCGACCAACTGCTCTCCTCCCTCGGTTACTGCTCACGTCGGGAGGCGATGGCGTTTGTCAAAGAAGGCCGGGTCAAACTGGGCGACGTGGTGTTGAAGCGTTCGGATCAGCGGGTGGACTCGGCGCTGATCACGGTGGATGACCAGCCGCTCGAAGCGCCGGATGGACTGCTCGCGATGCTGCACAAGCCTGTTGGTTATGCCTGCACGCACAGCGCGGATGAAGGACCGAACATTTATGAACTGCTGCCCTCCCACTGGCCGGAGCGCAATCCGGCGGTGACGAGTGTGGGCCGTCTCGACAAGGACACGAGCGGGCTGCTGCTCGTCACGGACATCGGCAGCCTCGTGCATCGCTTCACCTCACCGAAAGCGGAAATCGAGAAGACGTATCTCATGGAAGTGGATCGCGAGCTCGATCCGGCGCTCATTGAAATCTTTGCCAAAGGCGATCTCATGCTGCGCAGCGAGGACAAGCCATGTTTGCCGGCCAAGTTAGAGATCGTTTCCGGTCAAACGGCGCGTCTCAGTATCACCGAAGGCCGCTACCATCAGGTGCGCCGCATGTTTGCGAGTCAGGGAGTGCATGTCGAGAAGCTGCATCGCGAACGCTTTGGGCCGTATGCGCTTGGCGACCTCGCCGAAGGCGAGTGGCGGATGCTTTCGTTAGAACAAACGCCGCAGTGAGTGCGTTGTGAGCGGCGATGAAACTGTTGCTCCCTTTGCTCGTAATTGCATTCGCCTGCTCAACCTATGCTGACCGTCCTAACATCGTGCTCGTGCTCGCAGATGATCTTGGCTACGGAGATCTTGCCTGTTTTGGCGACAAAGAAGTACAGACACCAAACCTGGACCGCTTTGCCAGCGAGGGTCTGAAGCTGACGGCGTGCTATGCGGGAAATCCAAACTGCTCACCCTCACGCACGGCGCTGATGACGGGCCGCACACCAGCGAGGGTCGGCGTGCGTGACTGGATTCCAGAAGATTCGCCGGTGCATGTGCGACGGAGCGAGATCATGATCTCCAAACTGCTGCAGCAATCGGGATACACCACCTGCCATGTCGGCAAGTGGCACATGAACGGCGAGTTCAACCTGCCGACGCAGCCGCAGCCGAGTGATCATGGCTTTGACCACTGGTTCTCGACGCAGAACAACGCCTATCCGAATCATCGCAACCCGGACAACTTTATGCGCAACGGCACGGCGCTCGGCAGGCTCGAAGGATACGCCGCCAATCTCGTGACCGATGAGGCGCAGCGCTGGCTGGAAGCGCGCGACAAGAACAGGCCGTTCTTCCTTTATGTGTGCTACCACGAGCCGCATGAGCCCATCGCCTCCGATGCGAAATACACGGCCTTTACCCGTCCGACGACCCGAGTTACAGCGCCCATCACGGCAACATCACGCAGATGGACGACGCGTTTGGTCGTCTGATGATGACGATCGATGACAGCGGCCTGCGGGAGAACACAATGGTGCTGTTCACCAGTGACAACGGCCCCGCCATCACCTCGCAGCATCCTTATGGCTCCGCCGGATCGCTGCGCGACAAGAAGGGCAGTGTCTGGGAGGGCGGCATCCGCGTGCCGGGCATCCTGCGCTGGCCGGGGAAGACGAAGGCAGGCAGCGTGAGCGATGAAGCCGTCAGCGGCGTTTATTTTCTGCCGACGGTTTGTGCGATCACCGGGCTGCTGGCGCCCACGGACCGTGTGCTGGACGGCGCGAGCTGGCTGCCGGTGCTGAATGGCGGCAGCGTAGAGCGCAAGACACCTCTCTACTGGCAATTCAATCGTGCATCCGGCGGCCCGAAAGTAGCCATGCGCAAAGGCGACTGGAAGATCCTCGCTGCGCTCGACAAACCGCCGGCTGAACGTAGCAACGACATTACGGAGCAGTCGGAACGCGACTTCAGGGAGGCGAAGCTGCAGGATTTTATGTTGTTCAATCTCCGCGCTGATATTGCCGAGAAAAACGACCTTGCGGCAAGCGAATCGGCGAAGCTGGCGGAAATGAAGGCGCTGCTCAAAGCCAAATATGCCGAGGTGGTGGCCGAGTCGCCGATGTGGCCGGAATGGAAGTTCACCGGCAGTGAAGGGAAGAAGATCGAGTGGCCGGACTATGTAAAAAACAAAAAGGCTGTCCCGAAGAAGCAGCCTTGAGGTGGGGTCATTACCAGCCGTGATGACCGAAGCCGCCGTTGCTGCACATGGGTGGCGGCGGGGCGCAATAGGCAGGCGAGCGGTAGGAATTGTAGCCGTAACTGCGGCCAAAATTCTGCTGCGGTGCGGCCCAGGAAAGCGGGTCATCATAAACGTAGCAGGAAGACAGGGAGGACGCGGCCAGCAGTGCCGCACAGACGGTGAGAAGTTTTTTTTCATAGTGCTGGCTTCGACGGCGGTTGCCGCGCGGTATTCAGCGAAAGTTGCACTGCCGCCGAAGCGCGGCATCATCGCGCCACGCATGTCCGCTGTATCCGCCACCCCCGCCATCTTGTTCACACTGAGCTTCGAGGAGGCGCGCGTCTTGGGCTGCCTGATCGAAAAAGAGATCACGCTGCCGGATTACTACCCGATGACGCTCAATGCGCTGGTCACGGCCTGCAATCAGACGACGAACCGCGATCCCGTGGTGCGCTACGACGAACGCATGGTGCTGCTACGCGGCTCACAAACCGGCGGCGAGTTGCGACAGCGCACCGAACGCCTACAGGCATTCCCGGACATGGAAAGCGTGGAAAGCACGCTGGCGGAGCTGATCGGCTACGCCGAAGGGCCGCTGGTGCAATGCATCCCCGCTGGTCCGGGCCAACGCGTGGCGCAATACATGCACCTGCTCTGCGGCGAAGTGGCCGGAGCACCGCTGGAAACCATCATCGAAAGCACCTCAGCGGCTCCTGCGCAGAGCCAAGCCGACGACGCTGAATGGCGCACACGCATTGAGTCCGAGATCACGCTACTGAAGGCGCAGGTGTCGCGGCTGCAAACGCTGATCGGCGCGGTGAAGTGATCGGCGCAGCCTATTCCAGGCGCTTCAGGCTGCCAATGCGATAAGCACCGTCCAGCAGGCGCAGGTTGTCACGCTCGGCGCTGAAGGTGTCGAGGTAGAGGATGTGCGGGAAGTCGTTGAGCTCGATGACGTGGTAGGTCTCCTTGGCGTTCTTGAAGGCTTCGGCGAGATCGTTGAGGTCGTTGATGGCCTTGCCGTTGACCTTGTTGATGACCTGGCCGCCGAGCTTGTCATAGCCCTGCGCGCTGGGTGTCGGCAGCACCATGCTGAGGAAGACGAGTTTTTTGCGGCCGGCCTCCTCATATTTATCCGGGTGGTCCGCGATACGCGCCAGACGCAGGATGGCACCACCGCGCTGCTCCGCGCCAAAGGCATCTAGGTAGGGATGTGACAGCTCCTGGAACAACAAGCCGCCCATGAGCACATAACGCGGGCCTTTGTCGAACTGATAAGGCAGCACCAGATAGTCGTCCGGCTTGCGGCGGGCGAGTTCGCCGTTGAGGATGACTTCCTTGCCCTCGCGCAGGACTTTGATCTCGACCTTGTCCCCCACATACGCGCGGCCGCGCACGAGATGGCTGGAGCTGAGCGCCCCGAACTGCGGATCTTTGTAATCGCCGCGTGAGTCGATGGTGAAGCCATTGACGGAAATGAGCACGTCATCTTTTTTCATGCCCGCCTTTTCAGCGCTGCCGCCTTTCAAGACGTTGGAGATGAGAACGCCGGGCGCGTTGGGCTTGAGGCCCAGGTATTCGCGAAATTGCTCGTCCTGAGTGGTCTGCAGCTCCATGCCGAGGCCGGGAAAGCCCTCGTAGTTGCCATCGGCCACATCTTTGAGGAAATGCTCAATGATCGGCGCGGGCAGGATGGTGGTGACTTGATTTTTCGAATCATAGCTCAGCAGCAGGCCGACGAGCTTGCCGCCCTTCACCGCTGGCAGAGTGAAGCTGTTGGCCTCGCTGCGGACGATGTTGTTGGCCTCATAGACCAGGAAGCCGGAACCTTCGACGATGTAACGGCGCGTGAGCACCTTGCTGATCGTCACCGGGCTGACGATCAACTCGCCCACACGGCCCACTTGCAGGATGGAGACGGTGTCGCCAATGCGTGTGCTGGAATCGACCGCCATCGGCTTCAGACCGGCGAAAAACGCTTTTTGCTTGTCCGAAGCCGGGGACTCCAGCAACGCGAGATTGGCCTCATAATCGACCGCCACGACCTTCGCGGGAATTTTCTGGCCGCTCTCCGGCAGCTCCAGCTCAAGGTAGGTCGCGTCCGCCGCCATCTGGGCGGTGACGAGCACTCGATTGCTCGCCAACACGACGCCAAGACCACGACGGCCCGAGGGCGATTCCTTCTGCCATGGCAGATGCAAGTTGTACGACTGCGAGGTGGCGTTCACCTTCACCAGCGAGCTGTTTTGTGTCATCGGCAGCACGGCGTGTTCGCCGGCAGGAATGATCACCCGTTTCTTTTTCGGAGCCTCGGGAGAGGTTGTTTGCGCCAGCAAAGTGGCGGCGGAAAACGTGAGCAGCAGGAGCGGAAGCAATTTCATGAGAGCGGCGTGGCGAAAAGTTTCAGAAGGTGCGCGGCGTGACTATTCGTCGCCAAGGTACGAGTCATCCTGGATGTTGTAAGTCTTCATGATGCGCGGATGCGCGGCTTCGACGATCTCGCGCTTGAGCACGAGCGGGCGGCTTTTTTCCAACAGATGGATTTCGACAAAATCCTTGTCCTTCTTGGCCAGCGCGGTCTCCACATCCTTGAGCGACCTGATTTTCACCCCGTTGATCTCGTCCACGATGCTGTGCGCGTAGGGAGTGAGCCAGGTGTTCACCTCATCCGGCAGCACGTTGGTCAGCACGACCGGCTCGGGCCGTTCGACGTAGAGCTTGTCGGTGAGGAAGTTGTCGAAGACGTAGTTCACCGTGCTGTCACGCATCTGGTGCGCGTCCATCAGGTTGCGGTCCAGCGGCTGGAATACGAGGCCGGCATAGACAATGTAGCGCGGGCGCTGGTTGTATTGCGCGCCGAGGCGCACATAGGGATCAAAGCGCTTCAGCGTCACCGTGGCCTCCAGTTTCTTCCCAGCACGCAGATAGGCGATCTTGATCGTGTCGCCGGCGAACTTGCGCTCGACGATCTCATTCATGTCCATCAGCTCGCCTTCAAAGCGCACGAGGCCGTTGTTCATCACGGGATTGTCATCAATGCTCAGAATGACATCGCCAATCTTCAGTAGATCGCCCACGCTGCCCGCAGGCTCCACATCGCCTACCATCACGCCGACACCATCGCCGCTGGTGCCGAGCGCTTTCGCCTGCGCCGGGTTTTCAATCGGGAAATCGCTGGCCGCGAGGTCCACATAGTGATCGTAGCGCCCATCTTCGACATCTTTGAGGAAGCGTTTGATGACAGGCACCGGGATCATGTAGCCGACGTTCTGCGCCACCCGGCCGCTGAAACCCTGGAAGGCCACGCCGACGACTCGGCCCTCCTGCATCACTGGACCGCCGGAGTTGCCGGGGTTGATCGCCGCATCCACCTGGATGGAGAGATGCGAGTCCACGCTGGTGTGGCTGTAAGGCCGGAAATCGATGCGGGATACGACGCCGCGTGTCACAGAGAGGCGATCACCGCCGATGGGATAACCAAGCACGATGACCTCTGTGTTGAGCTGCGGGATGCCGCCGAAATCGAGCGGACTGAGCTTGTCGAAGTGCTTGCCGTCCTCCGCCTCGATCAGCGCCAAGTCGCAGTCATGCGCGATGTGGACGATCCTCGCCGGATGCGGTTCGGGATCGTTCGTGGTGCGGATCAAAATGCGCGTGGCATTGCTGACGACATGCGCATTGGTCAGAAAGCGGTTTTTACCAATGAGAAACCCGGTGCCACTGCCGCCGCTGGGCTGGCCCGCATTCCATGGCTCCCGATAGTCCGGCACCAGCACGGACACGTCGATGTTCACCACCCCCTCCCAGTCCCCCGAAGAGAGATCAATGGCCTGATTCGCCGAAGGCGCTATCGGGACTGGCTGAGCGCTGGCTGCGGCAGGCAACAACGTGAGAGCGAGGAGAGGCAGGAGCGGGCGAATGTTCATGAAAAAGGCGTGAAGCCCCAAACATACGCGCCCCGCCGCTTCTAGCACAAGTTTGCTGATGAAATATTAGCGATTTCGATATGAAAGAGCGACCACGCCTCGCCCTGCTGACGTGCGCCACAGTATTCGCAGCAGACACCAGCCCGCTGGCGGACCTTCTGTCGCAGCGCCAGATTCATGCGGCTTATGAATGACACAGCAGCTTTTTGGCCTTCATTTGCGGGCCTGAAATGTACTGGCCCGCCCAGACAAACATCTCGTACTCGGAACGTTCATCGGGTGTCAACAGGCCCTCATTGCATTTACCCGCCAACTGGTCAATTCGCTCCTGCACGTCAGGTGTCGCACGCATTTGCAGCACCGCCTGAGCCGCCTCCCGGGTCATGTGCTTGGACACGGGATCAAGCGACTTCTCCAGCAAGGCAAAGGCGTTCTGGCATTGGATTCAAGTAGGCATTGATCCCCAACCCAGGTGCTGCCGTCATCACTTCTTCCCGGCCTTTTTCTTCGCTTCGTGCAGCTTTTTCAGCTCGGCGGCTCGTTGCACGGCCTGCCCCTCGGTGCCGTTGGGATTCGCCGGATCGGTGATCATGGGAAAGTCATCCGTGCGGAACGGCGTCACGGGCAGGCCTTCAGCGGAATAGACGTTGCAGACCGGATTGTCGGCCCAGGCGTAGCGCACGGCGACAGGCTTCGCGATGCCTGCGGCACTCACTTCGATCTGGTTCGTGCCTTTTTTCGAGCCGCCGATAATGCTGGCCTTTGCCCACACCCATTTTTTGTCCTCGCCGCAAATCGCGAAGCCCTGAGGTTCGTCAATATCGACCGTGCGCAGGCCGCCGGGAACGAAATCAAACGTGAGCAGCGCCTTGCCGCCTGCAAACTTCGCGTCCTTCAGCTCCGGGCTGCGATAGGGCAGCTTTTGACTATAATCATTCACCAGCGCCCAGCGCGCGAGGCGCTCGGCCACATCGCGCTTGTTCTTCGGATGGATGTCGTTCGCTTCGCCGAGGTCAGTGATCACGCACTGGCCGGTGTGCGGTAGCTTTTTCATCGTGAGCGTCTGTGCTTCGCGCAATTCGGCCCAGTCGCTTTCAACTGGCTCCGTTTGATAAGGTTTGAAGTCGGCCAGTTGCACCCAGTAGAAGGGGAAATCTCCCTGCTGCCATTCCTTGCGCCAATGCTCAATCATGAAGGGGAACAGCTCGCCGTATTCCTTCGCACGGCTGGCATTCGACTCGCCCTGATACCAGATCGCCCCACGGATGCCGTAGCCGATGATCGGGTGCAACACGCCCGCATACAGATTGCCCGGACGATGCTGGCCGGTCAGCGGATTCTGCGGCGCACGCGGTGCAGCAGCGGTGAACATCTTCCCGGCCTTGAGCGCTTCGCTCCGCGCCTTGCCCCACGCCGCCACCTTCTCCTTATGACCGGCCGCCTGTTTATCGAACGCCTCCTGCGTGAAGGTGGACTCCGTCTGCTTCCATTTCGCGATGATCGCGGCAAAACGTGGGTTTTTTTCCAGCACATCGCGCTTCACCCAAGCCTCGCAGGCGCTGCCGCCCCAGGCGTTGTCGATGAGGCCGATCGGCACGCCAAGCACCTCATGCAGCACACGGCCATAATGATAACCCACCGCCGTGAACTGACCCGCATTCGCTGGGCTGCACTCCTCCCACTGGCCTTTGAAATCGTCCTGAATCTCCTGCGTGCCGACCTGCGGCACCGAGATTAGCCGAATCAGCGGAAATTTCGCCTGCGCGATGTCCAAATCGGCATCCCAAGTGCTGGACAGGTTGAAACCCATGTTCGACTGCCCCGAGCAAACCCACACCTCGCCGACGAGCACGTTTTTCAGTTCACGCGTGCTGCTGCCCTTGATCGTGATCGTCGCTGGTTGCGCATTCGCTGGCACCGCATCAAGTTTCACCGTCCATTTGCCCTGCGCATCAGCCTTCGCGGTCTTGGTCTGACCCGCAAACGTCACCGTGACCTCCGTCCCCGGCGCATCCCAGCCCCACACCGGATTCACCTGCTTCTGCTGCAACACCATGTTGTCGCCAATGATGGCCGGGAGTTTCAATTCCGCGCGGGCGGAGAGGGCAAGAAGGGTGAAGAGGCAAAGAATACGCATGGGCTGAAAAAAGTTGGATGCTGGAAACGACGCGCGATCGAACATCATTGCAGCTAACCCGAAGGATTGTGCTGCGACGCCCACGAACCGTGTGCTAGCTTTTCGCGTGATTCGTTTCGTCTTCGCTGCCGCACTTCTGCTCTCACTCGCCGCCTGCGGTCGTTCGCGTCCGCGTGCGGATCTCGTGTTCATCAATGGCGCGGAGCCGGAGAGCATTGATCCGGCGATTGTGACCGATCAGGTCGGCATGCGCATCTCATCCGCGTTGTTTGAGGGGCTGTGTCGCATTGATGAGGCGGGCAAGTCGCAGCCGGGCACGGCGGAACGCTGGGAAAAGTCGGAAGATCGCAAGACCTACACCTTTCATCTGCGCCCGAACGCGATGTGGAGCGATGGCGTGCCGTTGACGGCGCATGATTTCGTCTATTCGTGGCAGCGGGTGCTCACACCCGAGTTCGGCGCGGATTACGCCAGCCAGTTCTATGTGATCAAAAACGCTCGTAGCTTTCATGAAGGCACGCTCAAGGACTTCGCTCAAATCGGTGTGACAGCGCTGGATGATCACACGCTGCGCGTTGAACTCGAAAATCCCACGCCCTACTTCATCGACCTCTGTGCTTTCGCCACCTTCGCACCGGTGCCGCAGCGCATCATCGAACAGCACGGCACCGCTTGGATCAAACCGGGCGTGTTGATCGGCAACGGCCCCTACACGCTCGACGAATGGCTGCTGGACGACCGCATCGTGCTGCGCGGCAACGAACGTTACTGGGACGCCGCGAACGTGTCGATGAAGAGCATCGAAATCCTGCCGATTTCCGAGCCGAACACCGCGATCAATTACTTCCTCACCGGCCAGGCCGATCTTATCATGGACAAGGGCATGGTGCCCACCTCGCTCACCGTCAAACTCAAGCAGCAGTCGTATTTTCACACCGGCCCGTTCCTCGGCAGTTACTTCACACGTTTCAATGTCACCAGAGAGCCTTTCACCGATCCGAAGGTCCGTCTCGCCTTCTCGCTGGCAATTGATCGCAAGCGCGTCACCGAAAAAATCACCCAGCTCGGTGAACGCAACGCCTACAGTCTCACCCCACCCGGTGCGGGCCAGGATTACCAACCGCCGCCTGGTCCCGAGTTCGATCCCGAACGTGCGCGTCAACTTCTCGCTGAAGCGGGTTATCCCGGCGGCAAAGGCTTCCCACGCGTCGAATACCTCTACTTTCCAAAACCCGTCGAGCGCAACATCGCCGTCGAGTTGCAGGCCATGTGGCGCGAGCACCTTGGCGTAAGCGTCGATCTCGCGAAGCAGGAATGGAAGATCTATCTCGCCTCGATGAAGGAGAAGAACTACCACCTCTGCCGCAGCAGTTGGGTGGGCGACTACAACGACCCCGGCACCTTTTTGGAGATGTTCCTCTTCAGCAGCGGCAACAACCGCACCGGCTGGGCCAACGCGACATACGACGCATTCATCGCCGCCGCCGCGCGCGAACCCGATCCCGACAAGCGCAACACCATCTTCCAGCAGGCGGAGAAACTGCTCGTCACAGACGACTGCGTCATCCTTCCCATTTACCACTACGTCGGTGTCCAGTTCTACCACGCCGACCGCCTCACCGGCGTGCAGCCGAACATGATCGACGATCATCCCTTCCGCTGCATGCGGTGGATGAAGTAGCCTTAACAAGAGCTTGGCCCAGTTCCGCAGGAACTGGGCTACTTTAGAGCCTGTCCCAAAGGCGGGTGTTTTTCAATCGGGGCGCTTTTCGCGAGAAGTTTCTGAGATTTTCGAGCGGCATGATGGCCTTCTCTTGGCTGCTTGACGACCTCTTCGCGGCTCTTTGATGGTCGCGACCGTCTTTTTTCGCTTTTTCTCTCCTCTCGCGGGCATGGCTCCGCCTCTTGGTTTGCTTCTTTCCTCC
>JBDNIB010000251.1:0-4845 GCA_041688535.1 Prosthecobacter sp. | reverse complement strand
GATCTTCTTCGAAGCGACATCGTCCGCAAATTGAAGGATACCGGCCTCGACCTCCGGCGAATAGCGTGCGGAGGCAATGTCCGCAGACAACCCCTCGCGAAACTCCCGCATCGCCCGCCCGGCATCCGCCAGAAAGAGCCGCCCCTTCTGGTGATACTGCTCCATGATTTCGTCCACATTGATCCCCACGAGCAGTCGAATCTGCGGCACCTTTTCGAGGTGCGGACGAATCGCGAAGTAACCCGAGGAGCGGAGGTAGCCGATCAGTGCGTCGAAGCGCTCGACGTCCGCATTGTGCTCGAAAATGCCCGCGAACTTGTTTAGCAGGGTGTTGGCGCCGGAGTTGGTGAAGAAGCGGGTGGACATCAGATCTCTATCTAAGCGGGGAATCCCTTTATTTGCAAGATCACTCCGCCAGGAACAACGCCTGAATGTCGGCCTGGGTGAGTTGGAGTTTGTCGGCGCGGCCAGCGAGTAATCCCTCGACCAGCGCGGCTTTCTTTTGCTGCATTTGGAGGATGCGTTCTTCGATGGTGTTTTCGCAGATGAGCTTATGCACGAAGACCGGCTTCGTCTGGCCGATGCGGTGCGCACGGTCGCTGGCCTGTGCTTCGGCGGCGGGATTCCACCAAGGGTCGTAGTGAATGACGGTGTCGGCGGCGGTGAGATTGATGCCCGAGCCGCCGGCTTTGAGGCTGATGAGGAAGACGGGGACGTTGCCGGCTTGGAATTCCTGAATCGGTGTCTCGCGATCCCGCGTGCTACCGGTGAGTTTCACATAACGCGTGCCGTCTTTTTTCAAACGCGCCTCAATGAGCGCGAGCATCTCGGTGAACTGCGAGAAGATGAGGATGCGACGGCCTTCATCAATCAACTCGGGCAGCAGCTCGTCCATGAGGAAGGCGGTTTTGGCGGAGTCCTCGACACTTTGCGCGCTTTCCTGCTTCAAGAGGCGCGGATGGCAGCAGACTTGGCGGAGTTTGAGCAACGCGTCGAGCACGACGATCTGCGAGCGGTCCAGACCGTTCACGGCGATGGCTTCACGCACGCGTTTGTCCATCGCGGCGCGGATCGTCTCGTACAAATCGGTCTGCGCCGGGCCGAGCTCGATGTTGTGGAGGATCTCCGTCTTCGGCGGCAGTTCTTTAGCGACAGCGTCTTTCGTGCGCCGTAGCAGGAGAGGCTGAATGCGCGTGCTGAGCTGCTGCTGGCGCTCTGCATCGGCATCGCGCTCGATGGGATTGCGGTAGTGCTGGCGGAAGGTGTCGGCATCGCTCAGCAGGCCGGGCATGAGAAAATTGTAGAGGCTCCACAGCTCACCGAGATGATTTTCCATCGGCGTGCCAGTGAGGCAGAGGCGGTGTTTCGCTTTCAAGCCGCTGCACGTTTGTGCAGCGAGGCTCTTGGGATTCTTGATGTTCTGCGCCTCGTCCAGCGCGACTATGTGCCAGTCCTGCGCCTGCATCACCTCGGCATCGCGCACGAGCAGTGGGAAGCTGGTGACGACGAGATCGTACTGTTTGAGATGCTTGAAGTCGCTTTTGCGCGACTGGCCGCGCAGCAACAGCAAACTGAGCGTAGGCGTGAATTTGATCGCTTCATTGATCCAGTTTTTCAGCACGCTCGTCGGTGCCACGATGAGGCAGGGATGCGTCATGCGGCCGCTTTCCTTCTCGATGAGGATGTGCGTGAGCGTTTGCAGCGTTTTGCCCAAGCCCATGTCATCGGCTAAAATGCCGTGCAGGCCGAACTCGCGCAGAAACTGCATCCAGGACGCACCTTCACGCTGATAATCGCGCAGGCTGGCCTTCAATGATGCAGGCGGATCAATGAGGCCGATCGCGCGGAAGCTGCCGAGCTGCTGGCTGAGCGCGGTGAGTTCTGCGGGCGCACGAATCGGCATGCCATCAAGCGTGGCGAGCTGCGCGGCACGGAGTTTGTCGAGCTGGAGCTTGCCGTCCTTGCGCACGGGCCGCGTGGCGAGCAATTCATCAAAGAAGCGCAGCAGCACGACGAGGCGATGCGCGGGCACGGAGAGCACCGCACCATCCTCGCCACCGAGCGAGAGCAGGAAGCGCTGGTCGAGATTTTTCTCCAGCACGGCGGCGTTGAGTCCCTGGTCAATGCAATCGACGAGCAGCGGCACCATCGAGATACGCCGACCTTCGATTTCGACGCCGAGATCAAGCGAGAACCACTCGCGCCCGCCTTGACCGCTAGCGAGATCGGTGAACCACGCGTCTTCACCCGCCTCATGGATTTGAAAGCCGATGTCATCCGGCACTTCGACACGCCAGCCGCTCTCGCGCAGCTTTGGCACCTGATCTTGGAGAAATTGCGACCAGAACAAGGCCTGATCACCTGGCACCGCCATGAAACCGAGTGTGGACTCGGGCGCTTTGGCACCAGGCAGTGCTTCAGCGAATGATTTGAAGCCCAGACTGGTCAACTCCGCCAGCAGCAGGCGCTCTGAGCGCAGATTCCGCACCAGTGTGTGCCGCGTGTCGTCCTCATCCTGCCACTGGTGTGCCGGGCTGCGCACGAGCATTTCCAAACGCAGCGGGCAGTCGTCGTACTCCGCGCAGGGTTGGATGAAGGCGATGCTGCGCGGCTCCCAGCCACCGATGTTTCGCTTTGCCGTGATCTGCGGTATCTCCACCATCATGCGCCGCACCAGCAGCAGCGGCTTGGGCTCGGAGGGTGGCAGTTCGGTGGCCTCAGTCAGGATAACATCACCAACCATCGGCTCGGGCGATGTGCGTTCGCGCACGCGTGCCATACCCTCAATGCGTAGCCGACCTTCCTCATGATCAAGCATCAGCATCAGCGCCGCTGCATGCTGGCACAGCGTTCCCACCGCGCAGGTACAGTGCGAGGTCAGCGTCAGGCCACCATCTTCACGCAGCCGCAGATGCGCCGTGACCGAGGCGGAATTGAACAAGCCCGCACCGATGCCCGCGATGATCTCGACCTCGTTTTCCGCGCACACATGCACACCCGCGAGGCCCACATCGCCATGCTTGAGCAGGCGCCCACCATCCTCGATCTGCTGCCGTCGAAACAGCCACAGCCACGACTTCGAACGCACCTGCGCCCAGAGCTGAGGGAATGAGAAACTGCCGACGGTCATGAATGTCCGGTGAGAAGCTTCAAATTTCTGGGGGTAATATGCCAGCCTTGAGTTTGGCGCGTAATTCTTCTAGCTGCCCCGTTTCAGCCAGAGCTGACAGGGGAGAATTGTCCGAGATGATGGTCATCTCTGGTGCTGTGCCAAAAACGCTACAGACACATTGGCATCCTGGATGATCTCGTCAGCGGACAGACCCGGCCATACCGCATGCCTGGAGAGAACCTCAATGGCATCCCATTTGGACTCGAGTCCGAGCAGACGGCGCACCTGCTCCACCGAGAAACAAGCCGCCGAGTATGCCTGCGCAGCAAGCGCCTCGATCGCCACACGGCTTGGATTGCCCAGCTTTGCGCTCAGCGCGGCGGACAGGTCTTCGGGAATGTCGAGGGTCACAGTCATGAATGAGGCTATCACAGCGTCGGTGGCGTTGCAAACGGGCAGGATGTCACCACGCTACCAATGCTGGCATGCTCCTGCTTCGCGATGCCTGCGCAGGTTTCATCGTCTATTTCGATCATATGCATGGAGGATGATGCCTTGCCGTCTCTCGACTGTCGAACGTCGTGCTTCAGCGCGTCACGCGGTACAGGATTTCGCAGATGGCACATGATCTTGCCACGACTGTTTTACTGGGAGGCCTGGGGAGGGTTCTCTTGCAAGCAAGAGGGAACGCCGCTTTTATATTTCAATGCCTATCACCGACTACCAAGCCAAATACCTCGCCTATGAGCTGACGAGACGCTGTTCCTCCGACAGCGCCGAGAAGCTGGCGGCAGCGGTGGCGGGTGCGCAGGTGGATTTGAACCCGCATCAGGTGGATGCCGCATTGTTTGCGTTTCAATCGCCGCTCTCGAAGGGCGCGATCTTGGCGGATGAAGTCGGCCTTGGGAAGACCATCGAGGCGGGGCTGGTCATCTCGCAGAAGTGGGCGGAGCGTAAGCGGCGCATCCTCATCATCACCCCGGCGAATCTGCGCAAGCAGTGGCATCAGGAGATGGCCGAGAAGTTCTTCCTGCCTTGCGAGATTCTGGAGTCCAAGTCCTACAATGCCTTCATCAAGAAGGGCCACTTCCGCCCTTTGGAGAAGCAGGAAGACGCCATCGTCATCTGCTCCTACCAGTTCGCCGGGAACAAAGCCGCCGATGTGGCGCACACCGCCTGGGACCTCGTGGTCATTGATGAGGCGCACCGCCTGCGGAACGTCTATAAGCCCAACAACAAGTTCGCCAACATCCTCAAAATGGCGCTGCGGGAGCGGCACAAGCTCCTGCTCACGGCCACGCCGCTGCAAAACTCCCTGCTGGAGTTGTTCGGCCTCGTCAGTGTCATCGACGAGCACACCTTTGGCGACCTGCGCAGCTTCCGCGATCAGTTCGTCAATCTCCAGCAGTCCCAGGTCTTCGATACCCTGAAGGGCCGGCTAAAGCCCATCTGCCACCGCACTCTACGCCGCCAAGTCACCGCCTACGTGCCTTACACAAAGCATCACGCCATCGTGGAGCCCTTCGATCCCGGTGAAAGCGAGGACGCGCTTTACCACCTCGTCTCCGACTACCTCCAGCGGGACAATCTCCAAGCCCTGCCGCCCAGCCAGCGCAGCCTCATGACGCTCGTGCTGCGGAAGCTGCTCGCCTCTTCCTCCTTCGCCATCGCCGGGGCGCTCACCTCCATGGCGAACCGGATGCGTGCCCGGTTGAAGGCCGATGACGAAAGCG
>JBDNIB010000250.1:0-1946 GCA_041688535.1 Prosthecobacter sp. | reverse complement strand
CCGGCGTCAGCGCGGCTTTTGGCGGCACGGGAGCGCCACCCATCGTTTCAGTGGCAAAGTTCAACGCGGCTAAACAACGCGGGCACAGACCCTGTGGAGCGTCGGTGGGCAGCGCAGTGCCGCATTGGGGACAGATTTTGGTTTCAGTGTTCATCGCTTCCCCTAGTAGTTCAGGGTCTGTGAGCGCCTGTTACAAGATATTTTGTTTCACGCTCCGCCCAGCACCGCCACCACATGCTGCATCTCCGTCTCCACGTCCTCGCCCTCAGCCAGTGTGGCCGCGATGTTTTCACGAAACAGCTCGCGAAACCGCTTTCGCAGCCGATGCACCGCCACGCGCATCGCTCCCTCGTTCCCGCCTGTCTTCGCCGCTAGATCCGCATACGAGATGCTGCCGCGATCCATCGTTAGGCAGTGCTTCAGCGCCTGAAAATCGTTGGCTTTGCACGCAGCAGCGAATTCCGCCTCCAAGGCCGACAAAGTCTGCTCCAGCAGCGTCATGGCCCAGCGCCGCTCGAAAATCGCGTCCGCTGCCAGTGCCGGCTCGGTGGCGAACCGGCGCTCTGCCTCGTCCGCATCCAGCGGTACATGTGTGATGTGTCCGCCGCGTTTCATGGCCGCGTTCTTGTGCCACTCGTTGATGAGGAAGCGCTTCATCGCCACGAGCAGGAAGGTGCGAAAGCGCCCGTTTTCCGGTCCGGCGGCGCGCAGCCAGTCCTTTTCCAGCAGCCGGGCGAAAAACTCCTGCGTCAGATCCTGCGCATCATGCGCGGCGTGACCGGTCCGACGCGCATATGCGTACAACGGATACCAGTAGGCCCGGCACAGCGTCTCCAGCGCCTGCCGCGAGTCCTGCGCATCCTCATGCTTCGCGGCGAGCACGATGGACCAGCGCGTGGTCGCGAAGTGAGGTGAAGCTGAGGCGTGGGCGGTCATAGCAGCGTCTCTAGTTCAGGAAACGCCGTGTTCTGTTACACGAAAAGAGCCGCCGCAGTTCACTTCTTCTCCACACCCTTCGCAAACAGCCAGGTGTGCATCTCCTCGTTCTCGAATGCCTTGCCGACAACACCGTGGCCACCGGTTGGATACTCGGTGTATTTGCAGTCCTTGGCGCGTTTCAGTGCCTCGGCGAGAGTGCGTGAGTATTTCACATCGACCACGGCTCATCCGCCGCGTGAAACAGTCAGAGCGGTACTTTTTTGAAAGTGCTGGCCGTTTCAGGCCCGGTGCAGCCAGCGACGGCCACACCGGCGGCGAACAAGCGTGGCTCCGTGTTGATGAGATGGTAGGTGCCGAAGCCGCCCATCGAGTAGCCGACGCAATAGAGACGCGCCTTGTCGATCAGCAGTGGGGAGAGTTTGGCGTGGTTCATGGGGTGGAAGAATGCAGGTCATTCAACACTGGAGAGGGCCGATTCATTGGGAAGTGTATCCCAAATTAGCCGCGCCAGCCTCTGGTGGAGAAATGACGATGGGCGGCAGATTCGTCGGCAAACATGTGGTTTGTTCCATAAACGCGGTCACGCGAGCTGCCACGGGCCGCGCATCGGCCGCGTGAGCATGGCGCTGGCTTCCGCGTCGTCGGCGATCTGTTCGGTTGCAGGATTCCACTGCACCGTCTTGCGGTTGAGCCGCAGGCCGATGTTCGCGAGGTGCGCGATGGTGATGCTGCGGTGCGCGTATTCGATGTGCGCGGCGGGTTTCACGCCGTCACGGATCGCATCAATAAAATTGCGCGAGTGGTCTTTGCTCTCGTAGAGCCGCACCGATCCCTCGGCGAGCGGCTTGCGCAGCGATTCGGGTTCAATTTTGAGCATGCCGCGCGTGCAGGTGATGCTGCCGTCCTCGCCTTCAAAGGCGATGCCGGAGCCAAAATCCTGCTGGTTCGCAACGCGCACCGTGGTGCCGTCGGCGTAACGATAGGCGAACGAAAACGTCGGCGGCGTG
>JBDNIB010000249.1:0-4734 GCA_041688535.1 Prosthecobacter sp. | reverse complement strand
TCGGGCATGTTTTCTTCATCCAGGAAGAACTGCGGCCAGCGCGAGGGGCCGCCCGCCAGATGGAAGCCCAAACGGCCGGTGGCCTCAAGCTGCGCCTCGTTCAAGTTCAGATCGCTGTAGATCGAGCCAAGCCACACCCGTAGCATACGCCGCGCCTGCTCAATGGAATGCGCCGTGGGCGTGCGGGAGGGATCGGCCGCATGCGCCGCAGCCGCGTGGCGCAATGTTTCCAGAATGAGCTGGGTGCGCCGGATGCGGTTGTGGAGCTGGTACGAGCGGAAATAGTCGGCGAGACGTGCGTACGCCTCATTCCACTCTTCCTCGGTGCCCGTGGCGGGTGCGAACTGGATGTTGACTGCTTCCATGATGGTTCAAATAGGAACCATCACGAGAGTGCGCAGGATTGCGGCCATGCAAAGAGGATTCCCGTGACCCAAGATAAGTTTGGCGGCGAAGTTACTGGTCCCAACCACGAATCTTCACATGCACCTGCGCCACGCGGCCCATGTAGTGGTCCATGGCGAAGTCTTGGGCGGCTTTGAGCATGTGCGCTTTGGCTTTGGCGTCGTCGCCGAGCGCTTCAAAGTAGAGACCGAGGTAGAGGTGGGCGTAGCAGCGGTGGTTGCGCAGGCGTTCGCCTTCGCTTTCCTCGGCGGCTTTGAGCACGGCTTCCTCGCTGCCTTTTCCTGCAAAGAGTTCATGCACCTGCTTCATCGGGATGCGGCTGTCGCGTTCGATGGGGATGAAGACTTTGCGTGCGGCCTCCACGCCTTCGCCTTTGGCGATGCAGAGGAAATGCCAGGCGGCGTTTTCCACATCGTTTCCGTTCACGGTTTGATGCACTTCAAACTGCTCGCGTCCGCCTTTGAAATCGCCCGCGTAGTAGAGCGAGAGGCCGCGCTGCCAGAGCTGCGGTTTCGCATCCGGCTCCAGTGCGATCAGCTTGTCGAACGCGGCGACGGATTCCTTGGGCTTGGCGGCGAAAAAGGCGTCCGCGCCCTGCTGGAACAGCGTGCTCGGGGTGTCCTGCGCTTGAATCGAGGACAGCAGGCCGAGCAGGAGGAGAGAAAGAAGTCGTTTCATGGCAGCTTCAAACGTGGGCGGCGGGTAACATTGCGCAATCACAGCCACGCGAGTGGCAGCGGCAGGATCAAGGCGAGATCAGCGAGCACGCGGTAGGCATCCGTGGAAAAACGCTGTCGTGAGCGATACAACAGCACATGGAGCACCACCGCGCCAAGGCATGCGTATGCCGGACCGCGGAGGGCATGCTCCAGCAGGCCGAATTCGATCAACCACAGCACGGCTAATGTGAAAATGAGTGCGCTGAGCACCAGTGGCGGATGCTTACGATCATTTGGGCCTCCTGCTTCGCGGCAGGAGATGCCGTGTAGATTGCAGGCAAAGATCAGCGTCAGCAGCAGTGACTCCAGCAGCGGCTCCAGGATGGTCTCCGGCATCGCCAGAAAGCGCGTGCTCGTGGTGCAGCCCATGGCAAACAACAGCGCAGCGGTCATTTCTTTTGGCAGTGCCTGCCCCATGCGGATGTCCAACTGCCGCAGGAACGACAGCACCATCACGCCCAGTACTAGCAGGCAAAGCGTGAACCGATACCCGGCGGGCATCGGCATGTGCGAGATCAGTAGGATGCCGCCCAGTCCGGCGCAGGAGATGAAAAAATCACGCGAGACGCGGCTGCCCTGCGCCGACCACGAGGCGAGATACAAGGCCACCAGCAGCGACAAGCCGACCGCCTGCCACAGCACGCCTTCGGGGATGACATACAGCGCCATCCACGCCAGCGTGACGAGCGCTGGCGGAATCACGCCGAGCAGCAGCAGACGGCGATGACGATGGTAAAAAGCATGCCGCACATCCAGGTCGGTCGCGTTCTTTGCCGCCAAGGTGTCCAGCGTGCGATCGAGTACATACATCACCCAGCAAGCCAGCGCGAGGCCCATGTCCAGCATCGGTGTGAGCCGGATGCCCTGCGCATGCGCCAGCGTGCGCTGCCACAGCACGGCCACCAGCGGTGCCTCCAGGCTCAGCACATGCGGCCACAGCCACCATGGGGTGGGTTTTGTATTCGCGGATTCACGATCTGGCGGCAGCTCGGTCAAGGGCGCGTTCTTTAGGAGTGGTTGCAGGCAGCGGCAAGCGGTGATGCAGTGGAAACCTGTGCTGGAAGGTTGCGGTGCGGGCGGCACGCGGCACTTTGCGCGACCCCTTACCAATGATCGGCAATGACTATTTTGAACTGCGTTCACGCATCGGCACAGACCTGCTGGCGCTGGCTGCTGCCCTGCGGGAAGCCGGTGGTGACACCGAGTCCGCTGCCATCATCGACAATCTGCTCGCCAGCCTGAAGGAACCCTTCGTATTCGTCGTCGTGGGCGAGGTAAACGTGGGCAAATCCTCCTTCCTCAATGCGTTGTTCGGCCAGGATTTTTCCCAAACTGGCGTGATGCCAACCACCGGCAAGATTCTCTTCTTCCGGCATGGCACGGAGTACCATGTGGAGGCCGTGACGCCCACGCTCGACGAGGTGTACGCACCGGTCGATTTCCTGCGCGACTTCCACATCGTGGACACGCCTGGCACGAACTCCATCGAGAACGAGCATCAGACCATTACCGAACGCTTTGTACCCATCGCTGATTTGGTGATCTTCGTGTTCTCGGCGATGAACCCCTGGGGTGCCTCCGCCTGGCAGTTCCTGGAAAAAGTGCATCGCGAGTGGATGCGCCATGTCATTTTCGTTCTCCAGCAGAGCGATCTGCGCAGCCCGGAGGAAATCCAGGTCATCACCGATTACATGGGCCAGCTCACGCGGCAGCGGTTTGGCCGCGAGTTCCCGCTGTTCGCGGTTTCGGCCAAAAAGGCCTTCCTCGCCCGTGATGCCGGCATCGACCGCGACCGCCTGCTGCAGGATAGCGGTTTTCACGCGCTGGAGGCGCACATCTCCTCCCTGGTGCGCCACCACGCCGCCCGGCTGAATAAACTGGCCGGCACGATGAAGCTGGCGCGGCAGATTCTCGACGACATGAAGGAGCGCTATGTCACTGGCATGCACCACACGCAGCGCAAGGCCAATGTGCTGCAGGAACTGCAGACGGAGCGCGAGCTACAGGTGGACCGTACCTTGAAGAAAATTCTACCTGCGCTGGATGCCACCGAACGTGACTACCATGAGTCCGTGATGCGCGTGGCGGGGCTAGCGCACGATGCGCTGACCACGCGCCGGGCGTTTCAGCGCAAAGCATCGGCCAATGATGAGGACACGCCCGAGGTGCGTCCACAGAGCCTCGATCACCGCCTGTTTCAGGAGTTGCAACACCGCACCGGAGACCGCTGGCGGCAGGTCAGCCTCGTGCTGGAGGAGGATGTGCATCAGTTCGAGCGGTTCATGTATGCGCAGGGCCGGGGCGTGTTGTTTCCGGTCGATGTGTCGCTGCCAGTGCATGACCATGACGAGGAGGAGAGCGAATTGCGTCGGCGTTTCGGCACGCATGTCGATTCCTCACTGCGCCGTTTTGTCATCGGCCTGCAATTGGATGAGGAAATCGAGCCCGGCCTGGAACACGCCCGCCGCACCGCCCGCTGGTTGCCACGTCTCGTCCTGCCGGTGCTGATCGCGACAGCAGTGTGCGGCTGGCTTGACGGCCTGGTGAGCGCCGGCATCGCCGCAGGTGCGGGTGCGCTGCTGCTGGCGGTGGTTTATCTGCTCACCCAGGTGCGGCTGAGCAAAACACGCAACGCCATCCTGGACAAGCTGGAGGAATCCTCCGTCACCCTGCGTGACACGCTGTTCAAACAAGTCACCGAAGACGTCACGAACATCTTCGCGAAATTCCTTGAAACGCTCAACCCTGCCCAGGCCGACGCGGTCCACTTGGAGCGCGAGCAGGCGACGCAGGTCGAACGCTTGCGTCAGCTTGCCGAATCCTTCGATGTGATCGACAAGCAGATCCAGGTCTTGAGCCCCTCGCGCATGGCCGCGTGAACCCTTCAACACCTGCGGCATGACGCCCGCCGAGATCAAAAATGCACTCATCCTCAAAGCCCGCTCGCTTGGCTTTGACGACTGCCGTGTCGCGCCTGCCCGGCCCGCCGCGCATCGTGATCTCTACGAGCAATGGGTCGCCGAAGGCAAGCATGGCGACATGGCCTGGATGGCTCGCAACGTCGAGCGCCGCAGCGATCCGCGCGTCGTCCTACCCGGTGCGCAGAGCGTCATCGTGTTCGCCTTGAACTACTACCAAGGCCAGTCGCCGCAGTCCTCCCGGCCAGCCTATCAAATCGCCCGCTACGCCTGGAATGACGACTACCACGACCTGATCGAGAAAAAACTGCGCGCGCTGGAGGACTTCCTCAGCACGCATGGCGGCACGCAGCGCCGCTATGTTGATACCGGCCCGGTGCTGGAGCGTGACTTCGCCAGCGAGGCCGGACTCGGCTGGGGCGGCAAGAGCACGATGCAGATTCACCGCCAGCTCGGCACTTGGTTCTTCCTCGCCGAAATCCTCACCACGCTCGATTTGCCCGCCGACACTCCGGCCAAGGACATGTGCGGTAAATGCACCCGCTGCATCGACGCCTGCCCCACCCAGGCCATCACCGCACCGCGTCGCATGGACGCCCGCCGCTGCATCTCCTACCTCACCATCGAAAGCAAAGGCAGCATCCCGCCCGAGTTCCGCCACGCCATCGGCGACCGCATTTACGGCTGCGACG
>JBDNIB010000248.1:0-4602 GCA_041688535.1 Prosthecobacter sp. | reverse complement strand
TGCCCTACAGCAGGCCACCGCCAAGCTCGAAAGCGTGGAGTGGGATCAGAATCAAATCCAAGAGCGCATCGGCGGCTCTGAAAGCCAGATCAACCAACTGCGCGAGGCCGCCGCCATCGCGCAGGAGCAGCTCGAGTCCTCTCGCGTCCGCGAAGGCGAGATGGAGCTCGAAATGGAGTCTTTCATGCGTCGCGAGCTGGAATCCAGCGAGCGTCTCAATGAGCTGCGCAGCGCGTTGGCCCTCGAACAGAGCGCCATGAATTCCATCGAGCGTCAAAAAGCCCCGCTCGGCGTGCGTTTGCAGGAACTGCAGGCCGGGGTGAATCGTTTCGGCGAAGAGATCAACACTTGGCACGTCCGCATTCAGCAGAGCGAGGCAGAGAACCTCCGCTTCCAGGAGCAGATCGAATCCCAACGCGGTGCCATCGGCGGCATCGAGGAGCACCTGCAATCCAAGACCGAGGAGCGCGCCAGTTTGTTTGAGCAGGTCAGCCAGCTCGAAACCAAGCTCGTCGCCCTGCGCCAGAGCTTCAACGGCATCAACGAATCCCGCAGCCGCGCCGAGGTTTCCCTCACCCGCGTGGATCTCCGCCTCGAAAATCTCATCAGCCAAGTGCAGGAGCGCTACAGCTTCCACATTGAGGCGTTCGAGCCGGATTACCATGTGCTCATGGTCACGATTGAGGAGCAGAAAAAGGCGCGCAGCCGTGGCAAGAAAGCCGCCAATGCCGGCGAGACATCTGATCCGTCTGATCAGACCGATGTAACGGATCAAACCGCTGCGGCTGAAGAAACCGAGCCTGCGGAAATCCGCGCCGTCTCCAATCGTGACGACGACGATCTCGACAGCGAAAACATCGTCATTTCTGGCGAGGAAGCGCAGCCAGATTGGGCCTTCGTCATGGAAGTCGTCTATGAATTGCGCCAGAAGCTCGAAGGCATCGGCCCGGTGAATCTGGATGCCATTCAGGAGTTCGAGGAGCTGGAGGAACGCCATAACTTCCTCGACACCCAGCACAACGACCTCGTCAAATCGAAGGACGAACTGCTCCAGGTCATCGCCAAGATCAACGAGACCACCAAGATCATGTTCGTCGAGACCTTCAATCTCGTGCGCGGCTTCTTCCACGACAACTTCAAGGAGCTGTTCGGCGCGCAGGCCAAGGCCGACCTCATGCTCATTGATGAGGGTGATCCGCTGGAGTCCGGCATCGAAATCATCGCCAAACCGCCCGGTAAAAAGCTCCAGACCATCAGCCTCCTTTCCGGTGGCGAGCGCAGCATGACCGCCGTGGCGCTGCTGTTCTCGATTTATCAGGTCAAACCGAGCCCGTTCTGCGTGCTCGATGAGCTGGACGCCCCGCTCGATGAAACCAACATCGCCCGCTTCCTCAAGATGCTGGACAAGTTCATCGACAACTCGCAGTTCATCATCGTCACCCACAACAAGCGCACCATGAGCCGTGCGGACGTGATCTACGGCGTTACCATGCAGGAGTTCGGCGTCAGCAAGCCCGTGGGCGTCCGCATGACCACCGAAGACACCCGCGGCACGACGAAATCCGTGGAGGAACTCCAGCTCGAAGCCCCCGCCGACCGCCCCCGCCTTGAAAGCATGGACGCGCAGCAGGAGCGCCTCACCGAGATCGAAGAGCAGGAGGAGGAATCGCCAGCGGTGCTGGTGTAGCTGCGCGTCAAGAAATCCAAAAGTCAACGGGGTCAAGACCTTGACCGTTGACGCTCCTTTCCTCCATGACTTTCACGATTGATTCATTTCAGTTCCATGTGCTGCCGATGCACACGCGGTTTCCGTTCAAGTACGGCATCGCCAGCATGAGTGCGTTGCCGCATTTGTTCGTGACGGTGAATCTGCGGGTGGATGGCAAGGCTGTGTGTGGTCTGGCGAGCGAAGGACTGCCGCCGAAGTGGTTCACGAAGGACCCGGACACCCTGTTTGAAGTCGATTTGGCGGAAATGCTGGCGGTGATTCAGAATGCCTCACGCATTGGCCGCCTCGCCGCTGAAAAGGCGACTGGATTCTTCCCCTGGTGGCAGGGCTTGTATGCGGAGCAGACGAATTGGGCGCAGGTGAAGGCGGTGCCGCCGCTGCTGGCGAATTTAGGCGTGAGCTTGATCGAACGCGCGGTGCTGGACGGCCTGTGCAAGGCGCTGGGCCAGGCCCTGCATGCGGTGTTGCGTGCGGATGTGCTTGGCATTGATCTCGGTGCCGTGCGCGAGGAACTGCGCGGCATGCGCGTAGCGGATGTGATCGCACCCGAGCCGCTGTCACAGTTGCATGCGCGGCACACCGTCGGCCTTGGCGATCCGCTCACCGCTGCCGATGGCACCTTGGATGACGGCCTGCCCTACACGCTGGAGGAAAACATCCGCGCCTACGGCCTGCGCTACTTCAAAATCAAAGTCTGCGGCAAGCCGGAGACGGATCTGCCGCGCTTGCGCGAGATCACCCGCATCATCACCGCGAACTGCCCCGCTGGCTTTCACGCGACGTTGGATGGGAATGAGCAGTTCTATGATCTCGCCAGTTTCCGCGACTTCTATGAGACCTTGAAGGCCGACACCTCTCTCGCACCGCTGTTCCGCAGTCTGCTACTCATCGAGCAGCCGCTGCATCGGTCCAAGGCATTGAACGAACCCATCATCTTCAACGACGGCCCCGGCATGATCATTGATGAAAGCGACAGCTCACTCGCCGATCTGCCGCGTGCGCTCGATCTCGGTTATCGCGGCACGAGCCACAAGAACTGCAAAGGCATCGTCAAAGGTCTCGCGAACGCGGCGCTGCTCAAAAAACGTGCCGCGAGCATCCCTGGTGGTCCGATCCTCAGCGGTGAGGATCTCGCCAATGTCGGCCCAGTGGCCCTGCTACAGGATTTGAGCGTCATGGCCCTGCTCGGCATCACGCATGTGGAGCGTAACGGCCATCATTACTTCCGTGGCCTGAGCATGCACACACCAGCAACGCAGGAGGCGATGATCAAGACGCAGTCGGGCCTATATCAGCGTCATGCGGAGGGTTTCGCCACGCTGCACATCGAAGACGGCCTGCTGGATCTGCACAGCGTGAACGCCGCGCCTTTTGGCTGCGGCATCACGCTGGATGTGACGCAGTTCGAACCGCTCAACGATTGGATCAAGCGGGGCGGCATGGGCGAGCTGTGAGTGTCTGGCGGTGCAACTACCGCCAGAACTTCTCCAGCGCCGCGACCAAACCTGGAATGCTGTGGTCCTTGGCTTCGATGTCCACCTGGAGGCCATGCGCTTTGAGGGCGCTGGTGGTGACGGGGCCGATGCTGGCGGTTTTGCATTCTGCGGGCAGGGCGACCTTGAGATTGAGGAAATGCTCGACCGTGGAGGCGCTGGTGAAGGTGATCACGTCGGCCCCTTCGGCTTTCAGTCGGGCGAGAGCTTCGAGGTTGTCCTCGGTCTCGGCGACGGTGCGGTAGGCGGGGGCTTCATCCACGATGGCACCCATGCCGGCGAGTTCATTCGCCACGACCTCACGCGTTTCCTCGGCGCGCACCCAGAGCACCTTTACGTTTTCCATGTCCTGGTGGTCTTTGAAGGCTTTGACGAGGCCCTCGGCGACGTAGTTCCCTTTGTCGGGCATCAAATCGACGGCGAGGTGCCGTGCTTTGACCTTTTCCGCCGTGCCGGGGCCGTTGCAGGCGATGCGGACACCACCGATGCTGCGCGCGTCGTTGTAGAGCTTGTCGAACATCGTGAAAAAGGCGTCCACGCCGTTCGGGCTGGTGAAGATGACCCAGTCGTAGGTGTGGCAGTCCTGCACGAGCTCGCCGAAGGTCATTTGATCGCTGGCAGGCTCAATGCGGATGGTGGGCAGCTCGATGACATCAGCACCGAGCTGCGCGAGCTGTTTGCTCAGCACGCCGGCCTGCTGTCGCGTGCGGGTCACGACGATGCGTTTGCCAAACAGCGGGCGGCTTTCAAACCAGTTCAACTGCGCACGCTCGTTGACGACATCGCCGATGACGGCGACGGCGGGCGCTTTGAAGCCTGCGGCTTTCACTTTCGCAGCGATGTCAGCCAGCGTGCCGACGAGCGTCTGCTGGTGGCTGTGCGTGGCCCAGCGCACGAGGGCGACGGGCGTCTCCGGCTTCGCGCCGTGCTTGAGGAACTGCGTGGTGATTTCCTCGATGCGCTCCACTCCCATCAGGAAGACCTTGGTGCCGTCTGCCTGCGCGAGTTTGGCATAGTTGAGCGAGGTGTCCGGCTTCGTCGGGTCCTCATGCCCGGTAAAGATGGTGAGCTGTGACGCATGCGAACGATGCGTGACCGGAATGCCCGCATACGCCGGCCCCGCGATGGCGGAGGTGATGCCGGGGACGATTTCAAACTTCACACCGGCTTCATGCAGCTCGGCGGCTTCTTCCGCACCGCGCCCGAACAACACGGGATCGCCACCCTTCAGGCGCGTGACTGTCTTGCCTTCGGTGGTGAGCTTGACGATGAGCTTGTTGATTTCCTCCTGCGGCAGCGTGTGGTCGCCCGCTTTTTTACCGACGTAGATGCGCTCCGCGTCGGTCTTGGCAAAGCGCAGGTGTGCGGGATTGCACAGAT
>JBDNIB010000247.1:0-2442 GCA_041688535.1 Prosthecobacter sp. | reverse complement strand
CGCTGATCAAAAAGTATCCCTCCGCGCTGGCGACCTACTCGCTGAACCTGTACGATCAGAAGAAGCAGGATATCGTGGATGCGAAGGTGGCTGAGGCGACGAAACTGCGTGCCACGAAGCCAGCGGAAGGCTTTGTGATGGCGCTGACGGAAGTGAAAGGCCAGATGCCGGTGTCGAAACTTTTCAATCGTGGCGATCACGATCAGCCGAAGCAGGCGGTGATGCCGGGTGAGTTGAGCATCCTCTCCAGTCCGCAGATCGAGCCGTTCAAGCCGGTGCCGGTGAGCAGCGGCTCCAGCGGTCGTCGTCTGGCGTATGCGCAGTGGCTTACCAGCGGCAAACATCCGCTCACAGCGCGGGTGTTGGTAAACCGCTTCTGGTTGAACCACATGGGTCGCGGGATCGTGAGCACGCCGGGCGATTTCGGCCGCTTAGGCGAGCTGCCCACGCATCCCGAGCTGCTGGACTACCTCGCGGATGAGTTCGTGAAGAGCGGTTGGAAGCTGAAGCCGCTGCATCGCCTCATCCTGCTCAGCAACGCGTATCGCCAGTCCTCGGTAAACGACGCCTCGCTACACGCCGATCCCGAAAACAGGCTCTACGCGCGCTTCAAACTGCGCCGCATCGACGCCGAGACGCTGCGCGACTCCCTGCTCGCCACCACCGGCACGCTGGTGCAGACCAGCTACGGCCCGCCCAGCGGCATCGGTCGTGATCCGCAGGGTCGTGTCGTCACCGGCATCGACAAAGGCACGATCACACTGAACAAGGTCGATCCTGGCGGCGCGGACGATTTTCGCCGCTCGATCTACGTGCAGGTGCGCCGCAGCAAGCCCGTGACCGTGCTCGACACCTTCGATGCGCCGACAATGAGCCCGAACTGCGAGATGCGCGCGCAGACCACCGTCGCGCCGCAGTCCCTGCTGCTCATGAATGACACCTTCGTGCTCGAGAATTCGCAGCGCCTCGCGGATCGCGTCGCCAAAGAGCATCCCGGCGATCTCCGCGCGCAGATCGCCCGCGCATGGCAACTTCTCTACGGCAAAGCCGCCACCGAGGCCGATCTCACCCGCAGCCTTGCCTATCTCGATGAGCAGACTCAGGCGCTCACGCAATACCATCACGACATCCAGCATCCGAAGGGCGTCGTCCCGAATCCGCCGCAAGAGGCCATGGCCAGCCTGTGCCAGATCTTGTGCAGCTCGAACCGTTTCCTCTACGTCGAATGAACCGCCCTCAGCTCTGCTCCCGCCGTCACTTCCTGCATGCCAATGGCTACAGCCTTGGCACGCTGGCGCTTGCCTCCTTGTTGGAGCGCGATGGACTGCTTGCCGCGCCGGTGAAACCGGTTCTCGACACGAGCCTGCGTTACGACCTGACGCCGAAAAAGCCGCATTTTCAACCACGGGCGAAAGCGATGATCTCGCTGTTCATGATGGGTGGACCGTCGCAGATGGACCTGTTTGATCCGAAGCCGATGCTCACGAAGTATGACGGGCAAAAATTTCCCGGTGAGATCAAATACGACAACCTCGCGCAGGCGTCGTCGAAGTGCTTCGGCTCGCCGTGGAAGTTTGAGAAACGTGGCGAATGCGGCATGGAGATCAGCGAGCTGCTGCCGAACCTGAGCAAGGTGGTGGATGAGATCACGCTGATCCGTTCGATGACTTCGGGAGTGAGCAATCACGCGCAGGGGCTGTATGCGATGAATGCGGGCCGCTCGGTCGCGGGTCGCCCCGCGCTCGGCTCCTGGCTGACGTATGGCCTCGGCAGCGAGACGGACGAACTGCCCGCCTACATGGTGCTCTCGCATCCCAGCGGCCTGCCCACGTTCAGCGGCGAGCATTTCACCAATGGCTGGCTACCCTCATTGTTTCAGGGGACACTCGTGCGCGCCATTGAGCCGCGTATCTTGAATCTCGATCCGCCGCCTTCGCTCGCGGGTGCGCCGCAGCAGCGCCAGCTCGATTTGTTGAAGGCATTCAATGAGGACCATCTCGCGCAGCATCGTGGCGAGCTCGATTTGCAGGCGCGCATCTCCAGCTACGAACTCGCCGCGAAGATGCAGACCGCCGCCAAGGAGGCGCTGGACATCACCAACGAGCCCGAGCACATCAAAAAACTCTACGGCGTCGATAACCCGGCCACGAAGGACTACGCCACGCGCTGCATCATCGCGCGGCGTCTCGTCGAGCGTGGTGTGCGCTGTGTGCAGGTGCTCAATTCGGGGCAGTCATGGGACCAGCACAGCTCGCTCATCACCTCGCTGCCGAAGAATTGCGAAGCCACCGATCAGCCCAGCGCCGCGCTGCTCATCGACCTCAAACAACGCGGCCTACTCGATACCACCGTCGTTCACTGGGGCGGCGAGATGGGACGTCTCCCTGTGTTGCAAAACGACGCGGGTCGCGAGAAATGGGGCCGCGATCACAACACCTACGG
>JBDNIB010000246.1:0-5252 GCA_041688535.1 Prosthecobacter sp. | reverse complement strand
CACATGGCGTAGCAGCCATTCTGCCATCTCCGCATAGATCGGGAAGTCGGTGATCAACACGTTGTCATGGTCCGCACCGGGAATTTCCACCCAGCGTTTCTCGATGTTGGCCGGCAGCGCCGCAAACAGCCGCCGACCACATTCGATGGGAATCACATGATCGTCCGTGCCATGCGCAATGAGCGTCGGGCATTTCAATCTGGGAACGAGCGCGATGGAGTTCGCCGCCGTGGTTTTCATTTCGGTCTGCCATTCATACACCTCGCCGGTGATGCCGTGTAAGACCGGGCCAAACCACGACCCAGCCAACCCCGCAGCCTGATGGCGCACCACCTGGTCCAACGTGTCGAAGGTGGAAACCAGCACCGCCGCACGCCACGGGGCATCGCCTGCGACTGCGCTGCGAACGCTGACCGCCCCACCCATGGACAGACCCATGATGCCCGCTGGTTTCGGGTCGAATCCAAACTTCGCCGCCGCCTCATGCAGAACCAGGGCCGGCAAAGGTGCCTCCATCACACCATAATAAGCGGTGGTTGCCGGATGATCGCCATGCGCGGGCAGATCTGGCAGGATGCAGCGGAAACCAGCGGCGCAAAAGCGCTCCGCGATGAGCAGATAATCCTCTTTCCGGCCACGTCGGCCATGCACCAGCACGAGATTGCCGACAATCTGCGCGGGTGGCTGCAATGTGAGGTTTTTCTTCGTCAACTGCTCCCGGATAATCTCTCCACGTTTTCCCAGCGCACCACGCGGATCAGGTTCGCAGACCAGAACGGGCGTGCCGTCGGTACAGGAGAAATTTTTTAGCAGCACGCCGTGCGCGGCAGGATCAGCCAGAAATTCACGATGAAAATCCTGCAACGCCCGCCGTGGCGGGTGCGCGAGCTGGTCTGCCGCCCACCAGCCCGCCGCCAGCGGCAGCAGGAGCACCAAGCCCGCGATGATGAAGCGTCTTTTCACGCAGCCAGCATGACGACGATTGTGCCGCGTGCCAATCCGGTTATGCTCAAACTCAGCAGCTTATGAACAACATTGCGCTCCTTCGCTCCCTTGTCATCGCGGTGCCAGCTTTACTGGCAAGCTGCGCCCCGCCCGCCTACCAGGCGCGCGGGCAGGCATCCTATGTGGCGGATCAATACACCGGCCGGCCCACCAGCTCGGGCGAGCCTTATTATCCGCAGGGCTGGACCGCCGCGCACACCACACTGCCGTTTGGCACTGTGGTGAAGGTGAAAAACAACTACAACGGCCGCACGGTGAACGTAACGATCAACGACCGCTTCCCGTATTACCCCAACCGCATCATCAACCTCTCCCGCGCAGCGGCGGAGCACCTCCAAATCCCCTATCATCAGCTCGGCGATGTCACGGTAACGGCCAAAACAATCCCCGGAGCGCAGCAGCAGGGAGGTTACAGCCAGCAGGCGCCCGCACCGGCTGCCAACTACGGCACGCCACCACCGGCGAATTACAGCGCACCGTCAAAATACGGTGCGCCGCCGCCGGGTTATGACACGCCTCCGAACTACAGCGCTCCTCCCAGTTATAGCACGCCGCCTCCCGGCCAGGGATTGCCATCGGGGCTGCCACCAGCGCCTCCCGGCTATCGTTAACGTGACAGGCTGGCGAGCTTGCGTTTGAGCTTGCGCATCAGCTCAGTGTTCCCCTCCAGCTCCTCCATGAGCAGCGTTAACACTTCCAAAGTGGGACGGCTGATGTGGTGCTCCATGCCTTCCACGTCTTCGTGGACCGTTTTGGCATCCAAACCGAAACCGGCAAGCAAGCGCGTGAGCACCTCATGCCGCCGGGCGATGGCCGCGCCGACTTTGCCGCCCTCCTCGGTCAAAATGACGCCGCGATAACGCTCATAAACGACCAGGCCCTCGGCATCGAGTTTTTGGATCATGTTCGTCACGCTGGCCTGCGAGATGCCCAGATTCCCGGCGATGTCCACCACGCGGGCATAGCCCTTGGAGGCGATCAGATTGTGAATCTGCTCAAGATAATCCTCGATCGCGGGCGAACCGAGATGGCTGGTGTGTTCCTTGCGTTTGGCGGGCATGCGACGGGCGTAAAATGGGCCGCGATGAGCATTGTTCAATGAAGAAAGCTATCTTCGTCCTTGCAAAGAAAGTTAGTCCAGACTAATTCCGCGCCATGACTCGACTTTTCACTTCGCTTGCCTCCTTGCTTGGCCTAGCCGTCGCTTTGAGCGGCTGCAAACCCACCCCGACACCCGAACACACCGGCACACCTGCCGTCGTCGCCACCACCACGATGATCGCCGACATGGTGCGCGAGGTCGGCGGTGACGACATCACCGTGACCGCCCTGATGGGTCCGGGCGTGGACCCGCATCTCTACAAAGCCTCCGCCGAGGACGCGCTGAAGCTGCGTCAGGCCGGCGTCATCTTCTACAACGGCCTCATGCTCGAAGGCCGCATGAGCGACATGCTCGACGGCCTACGCACGGACGGCCGTGCGGTCTATGCCGTCACACAAAAGCTCGGTCACGACGAGCTACTACAGTCCGATGACGGCACGAATCATCCTGATCCTCACGTCTGGGGCGATGCCGCACTGTGGACCCGCTGCGTGGACGTGGTGATCGAGGGTTTGACCAAGGCGCTGCCTGAAAAAGCCGCCGCCATCACCGAGCGTGGTGCCAAGGTGAAGGCCAGCTACACCGCGCTACATGAGTGGTCGAAGGCCGAGGTGGAAAAACTGCCCGCCGAGTCGCGCATCCTCATCACCAGCCATGACGCGTTCAATTACTTCGGCCGTGCCTATGGCTTCAAGGTCGTCGGCGTCCAGGGCATCTCCACGGTGAGCGAGGCCGGTCTCGCCGATGTGGCAAAAACGGTAGATTTCATCAAGACCGACAAGGTGCGCGCCATTTTCGTCGAGAGCAGCGTCCCGCACGCTACCATTGAGCGCATCGCGCAGGACTCGGGCGCAAAAATAGGCGGCGAGCTATTCTCCGACGCGCTCGGCACGCCGGGCGACACCTTTGAGCTCAGCGGCGTCAAATACGACCGTGGCACCTACGTCGGCATGCTCACCAGCAATGTTCACACCATCACCACTGCCTTGAAATGAAACAGACCCTCACCACCACCCTTGCCGCCTGCGTTTGCAGTTTCGGCCTCGCCGCCGACCCGATCGAGCACAAAACAAAGTCCGATAAAGTGCGGCCACTCAGCACCGACCGGCCTGATCAAACGGAAGGAGCTTTCACCGTGCCCAAAGGCTGGTTTCAGGTCGAATCCGGCCTGCTGAGCTTCTCACAGCGCCTCGACACCGATGAGACCAGCGAATCCTTCACCTGGGGCGAGATGAACGTGAAATACGGCCTCACCGACAACACGGATCTCCAGTTCATCTGGCAGCCCTACATCCAGAACCGTCAGCTCGGTGCTCCAGGCGAGGACAACACCCATCAGGCGGGTGTCAGCGATCTGCTTCTCCGCCTCAAACACAATATCATCGGCAATGACGGCGGCCCGTTTGCCATGTCGCTCATGCCGTTCGTCAAAATCCCCACCGCCACGCACCGTATCGGCAATGACATGTGGGAGGGCGGGCTGCTGATCAACACGCAGGTGGACCTCGGCGGCGGCTTCACATTGGGCAACACGGTGAGCAACAGCATGGCCGTGGACGAGGATGACGAGCACTACTTCCGACCCGGCATCACCGCCTCCCTCGGCTACGGTCTCACCGACCGCCTCGGCATGTACACGGAAATTTTCAGCGCCTGGCAGTATGACACGGAGCGCTACTGGCAGACCTCGTTCGACATGGGCTTCACCTATTTGGTCAACGCCAACCTACAGCTCGACATCGGCATGAACTGGTTCTTTCGTGGCGATGAGGCGATCAATCCCTTCGTCGGCGTCAGTTGGCGCTTCTAATTTATGACCCCTGCCCTGGAACTCCACGATCTGACGGTTTCGTATGCCAAGAAGCCCGTACTCTACGGCGTGGATGTGCAAATTCCGCAAGGCGCGCTGGTCGGCATCATCGGCCCGAACGGCGCGGGCAAGAGCACGATGATCCGCGCCATCATGGGACTGCTGCCACTAAGCAGCGGCTGGGTGAAGGTCTTCGACGAACCCTTTGAAAAATCCCGCCATCGCGTCGGCTACGTGCCGCAGCGCGAGCAGGTGGACTGGGATTTCCCGGTTAATGTCATGGATGTGGTCATGATGGGCCGCTACGGCCGCCTCGGCTGGTTGAAACGCCCAACTCGCGAGGATCACCGCATCGCCGAAGAAAGCCTCGACAAAGTCGGCATGCTGCCGTTCCGCAACCGCCAGATCGCCAATCTCAGCGGCGGCCAGCAGCAGCGCGTCTTCCTCGCCCGCGCCCTCGCTCAGCAGAGCGACCTCTATCTCATGGACGAGCCCTTCGCCGGCGTGGACGCCACCACCGAGCACGCCATCATCGCTCTGCTGCGTGAATTGAAACAGCAGGGCAAGACGATCCTCGTCGTCCATCACGACCTCATCACCGCCCGCGAGTATTTCGACCACCTGCTGCTCCTGAACATGCGCCTCGTCGCCTTCGGCGAGACCGAGAGCACCTTCACGGTGGACTTGTTGCAGAAGACGTATGGCGGGCGGCTGACGATTTTGAGTGATGTTGCCGCGAAGGCAACGAGTGAGACGTGAGAAGTCAGAGGTGAGATGTCCTGAACCCAATCAAACCACGATGAACCATGTGAGACATTTTCGGGAGCTGCGGACCTATCAGAATGCCCGTCAGGGGGCGAAGCTGATCTTTGAAGCATCGAAGAAGTTTCCCAAAGGCGAGGCGTTTTCGCTGACAGATCAGATTCGCCGGGCCTCCAGGGCAGTGAAGGCATTGATCGGCGAGGCATGGGGCAGGAGACGCTATCGCGCCTCATTCGCCCACAAGCTGGTCGAAGCACTCGGCGAAGCCAATGAAGTCCAGAGCTGGATCGACGACATCCTGGATTGTGATTACGCCGATCCAGTATGGTGCGAAGAGATGCAAGAGCGTTATAACACGATCGCGGCCATGATCAGCCGCATGATTGATCACGCCGACGAGTTTTGCCCTAGCGAGCCCAGTGCCGACTATCGCGTCCGCGAAGCGCTGCCAGCTTCCGAATGGTTCATTGATCCCCTCCCCTCCGAGTCGTGAAACACTGCTCACCTCTCACTGCTCACCTCTCACTGCTGGCGCTGCTCCTCGCCAGCTCAGCCGCCCACGCCGCCCGCACT
>JBDNIB010000245.1:0-3374 GCA_041688535.1 Prosthecobacter sp. | reverse complement strand
CTGCTCGACTACAAAGGCGGCAACATCCAGGGCTACGTGCAGGAGCGCTACATGCTGCGCATGGCGGATTACCTGGGACGCCCGCAGGACGTGCCGTGGGATCATTATGAGCTGATCGCCTGCCTCGCACCGCGCCATGTGTTTGTGAATGCACCATTGCACGACTCAAATTTTCAGTGGCAGAGCGTGGACCGCATCGCGGGCACAGCTCTGCCATTGTTCGCGCTGCATCAGGCGGAGTCACACCTGCAAATCGTCCACCCCGACTCCGACCATGATTTTCCTGACGCCGAGCGTTTCGCCAGCTACGCGCTGATCATGCGCGTGCTGCGGCCTGCTCAATGATGCCCACCAGACGCGGGCACAGGACCGAGTGGGAATACTCCGCGCCCAGTCTGCGTGCCGCGTCATTCACTGAGCGAGAGCCAAGTGCCATGGCCGCACGAATTTGCGCCACGATTTCCACCACATCGCCATTGCGAGCCACGCGCCCATGCGCCGGATCATCCAAACGCCTTGCCAGATCAGCGCAGTGACTTGCTGCCGGGCCGACAAACAGGAACGGGATGCCCAGCGTGAGGATGTTGTAGATTTTGCAGGGATGCACGATGCCGACAAAGGGATCGCCCATCACCACAAGATGCAAATCCGCCGCTGAGAGCGAGCCGGAAAGTTTTGCCATCGGTTGATAAGGCAGCGTGGTGATGTTGCGCAGTGCTTTCGCTTTTGCACAAGCCTGCACCTTCTTGAACTCGCTCCCACCGCCGACAAACAGGAAATGCAACCGGTCTTCACTCTGCAATGCCTCCGCCGCCGCCAGCACGGCAGCCAGCGGGTGGCAGGGGCTGTGATTGCCGGAGTACATCACAATAAATTTGTCCGTGAGGCCATGCTCGGCACGGAAGGCGTCACGGGCGGCGACATCGTATTGAATCGCCTGATCGTGCGACCATGGCGCATCCACATGAATGACCTCCTCGCGCACGCCTTTCGCCATCAACCGATCCGCCATGAAGCGGTCCAGCGCGATGATGCGTGAGGCACGGCGAAAGCTCCAGTTCTGCACGAGGGTGAGCGTGCGCTCGACGATGCCGCCCGCTTTCAGCCAGCCTGCCGCGACAGCTTCGTCAGGATTCAAATCCATCACCCACGGCACCACGGCACCGCCTTTGAGTTTGGCCGCGATGGTGCCGAGCGTGGAAATCAGCGGCGGTGAGGTCAGGCAGACCGTCACGTCATGCCTGGGCAAGAACAGCAGGATGCGCGCGGCATTGAGCCAGAAGACCGCGAAATCCACCAGACGACGCCATTTGGCCTGTTTGCCGAGGCCGGGCGTCCAGATGCGGCGGATGTCGATGCCGCGCCAAGTTTCGCGCACCGGATAATGGATGGTGGGGTCATCATAACCCCGGCAGGATGCCACCACCGTGACCTGATGCCCGGCTTTCACCAATTCATGCGCCAGATCGGTAAGATGCTGTGCCGTGGCGACGTGATCCGGGTGAAAGCACTGATTGAGAAGCAGCACTTTCATCCGCGCAATCGGTTCCCTTGCAACTCTGACAAGAACGCCTGGTAGGTTTGCTCCAAGCCCTCGCGTAATGAGATGCGACGACGCCAGCCGAGCTGGTTGAGGCGCGAGGTGTCCAGCAGCTTGCGTGGCGTGCCGTCGGGCTTCGATTCATCCCAAACGATCGTTCCTGCGTAGCCGACGACTTCAGCCACCAGCTCCACCAGCTCACGGATCGTGATGTCCGTGCCATAGCCCACATTGACTAGGTCCGGCGGATCGTCGAGTTGCAGCAGGAAGGCGCAGGCGTCCGCCAGATCATCCACATGCAGGAATTCACGCTTGGGGCTGCCCGTGCCCCAGGCCATGACCTCGCTTTGATTGGCCGCTTTGGCCTCATGAAAGCGACGGATCAGCGCCGGCATCACATGCGAGTTCTGCGGGTGGTAGTTGTCCCCCGGGCCATACAGATTCGTCGGCATCGCCGAGTGATAGATGACGACATACTGCTTGCGATAGTATTCCGCCATCTTCACGCCTGCGATTTTGGCGATGGCGTACGCCTCGTTGGTCGGTTCGAGCGCGGAGGAAAGCAAACTATCCTCACGGATCGGCTGCGGGGCCAGTTGGGGGTAAATGCAGGAGCTACCGAGGAAGAGCAGCCGCTTCACACCGACCAGATAAGCGGTGTGGATGCAGTTCGTGGCGATGGCGAGGTTTTCATAGATGAACTCAGCCGGATAAGTGCTGTTGGCATGAATGCCGCCCACTTTCCCCGCAGCCACGATCACCGCATCTGGCCTTTCTTCGGCGTAAAAGGCCTGTACCGCCGCCTGATTGCTCAGATCGAGTTCCTTGCGCGTGCGGGTCACCAGAGTGACGCCCACAACCCGTTGGAAGCGACGCACCAACGCGCCTCCCACCATGCCTGTATGACCAGAAATAAATAGCTTCATCATGCTTCAGAGATTCTTAACTCTGGCTTCGTGTTCCGCGAGTTTCAGGTCAGCTTCAACCATGATTTTCACCAATTCTTTGAACCGCACCTGCGGCTCCCAGCCGAGCTGCCTGCGCGCCTTCTCAGGATTGCCGATGAGCAGCTCCACCTCGGCAGGGCGCTCATAGCGTGAGTCAAGCACCACATACTTCTCCCAGTCGAGGTCGAGGAGACCGAAGGTCTCAGCGCAGAATTCACGCACACTGTGAGTTTCGTTCGTCGCCACGACGTAATCATCAGGCGCGTCCTGCTGGAGCATGAGCCACATCATTTCCACATACTCGCCAGCAAAGCCCCAGTCGCGTTTCGCGTCGAGATTGCCGAGGTAAAGTTTATCCTGCAGGCCCAGCTTGATGCGGGTAGCGGCACGCGTGATCTTACGCGTCACGAAGGTTTCACCTCGGCGAGGAGACTCATGATTGAAGAGAATGCCATTGGAGGCGTGCAGCCCGTAGCTTTCGCGATAGTTCACGGTGAGCCAGTAGGCATAGACTTTGGCGCAGCCATACGGCGAACGCGGCCAGAACGGCGTCGTTTCCGTCTGCGGCACTTCCTGCACCTTGCCAAACATCTCCGACGATGATGCCTGGTAAAAGCGGGCCTTCTTCATCAGCCCCGCCTCGCGAATGGATTCCAGGATGCGTAGCGTGCCAAGCCCGTCCACGTCGCCAGTGTATTCCGGGATGTCGAAAGACACCTTCACATGCGACTGCGCACCGAGATTGTAGATTTCATCCGGCTGCAATGCGTAGAGCAGCTTCACCATCTGCACTGCGTCCGCGAGATCGCCGTAATGTAGGATCAAGCGAGCGCCGCTCTCATGCGGGTCCTGGTAGATGTGGTCGATGCGACCGGTGTTGAAGCTGG
>JBDNIB010000244.1:0-5314 GCA_041688535.1 Prosthecobacter sp. | reverse complement strand
GTGATGTTCTTGACGATCCCGATGACCTTGTCGCCAGGGGTGACGCCGTCGAGGAACTTCTGGCGCTGTTCGGCACGCTCGGCCTCGATGACTTCGCGGCGGGAGAGGACGATGTTTTTGCGCTCGTCGTTGATCTTGACGATCTTGAACTCGAACACCTTGCCGACGTACTCGTGGAGATCCTTCGGCGGGATGATGTCGATCTGGCTGCCGGGGAGGAAGGCTTCGACGCCGACGTTGACCATGAGGCCGCCTTTGACGACGCTCTTGATCTTGCCTTTGACGAGACCGCCGTCCTTGAACACGGCGTAAATTTTTTCCCAGTTCTGGCGGTGTGCGGCCTTCTCCTTGGAGAGGACGACCATGCCTTCGTCGTTTTCGAGGCGTTCGAGGAGGACTTCGACTTCGTCGCCGACCTGGATGTCTTCATCTTCGAACTCGTTGGAGGGGATGGCACCTTCGGACTTGTAGCCGATGTCCACGAGGATGACCTGCGGTTTGATTTCGAGGATCTTGCCTTTGACGATGGATCCTTCGGAAAGCTCGCGGAAAGAACCTGCGATCAGGTCTGCGAGAGTAGCTGCTGCGCTCATTATCTGTTATTACGGGTTGCGAGTGTTTGGTAGGAACCGCATGCACACCGCCACTCCTGCGGCACGCTGCGGGCTTTTGTCCCGCAGCACCAGAGGGTGCCCGGACAAGAGGGGCGGGACTGTCAGTGAAGTTCCGCTTTTGGCAAGAGGGAAAGTGGCTGACATTTGAGGGTCCAAATCCCGCCGGGTCTGACGCCTGGGACGCGACGCTTGACCTGTTTGCGGTCGTGACCGGCGGCGTTGCGCCTCGACGTGTGGCCGCGATTTGTAAACCGCTGCGCCGCTATTATTACTGGCAACACGGGCAGCCGCTCAAAAAGGCCTGTTTGAGCTGACTTCGGAATCTTCTGAGCAGAGTTCAGAGTCGCCTGAGGCGACCTCAGACGACTGTTTTCAGAGCTCATTCAGTTATGACGGTGTTCATTATCAATGATTTAGGACATCGCCTCCTCTCTTTATGGAGGGTTCATAATGCCCGGCATCTTTTCCAAGGAGGCTGAAGCAAAAGCTCGACGAAGGGAGTGTCGCCGTGACACGCTGAACCTCAACTTGCGAGATCGCCCGCACTGCCCGATAAACCACCCCATCCAGATCACCGAAAAAGCCCGTGTCGCAGGACATGATCGCGAATCAGCCCGTATGAACCATGCTCATCTACACGGACATCTGCACCCTGTGCCGCCCCTTCGATGATCAAACTCAGCCCCGCATTTGGCTCGAAACTCATGCCTTGTGCATGATCCTCAATCTCGTCGAACTCGATCAAGTGCCCATGGTTCGTTCCACGATCCACGATCTCGAAACTTCGCGCAATCCCCACGAGTTCCGTCGCATATGGGTCCAGCGCTGTCTCGACCTCGCCCGTCACACCATTACGCTGACGCCGGCCATCAAGCAGCGCGCACAAGAGCTTGAACACATCAATGTGGGTCCTCTCGATGCACTTCACGCAGCCGAGGCCGCTCAATGCACCCATCTTCTCACCTGTGATGATCGCTTCCGCAAGCGCTACACCGGGCCACTCGCAGTCTTGAACCCTGCCGACTTTATTGTAGCCTACTTCCAGCAAACACCATGAGCGCCGCCGTCATCGAATCCGAACAAGACCTGACCGAAGAAGCGTTCGCCGTTCTTCGTCAGCACATGCCACCGCACAAAGTCGCGCGCCTACTCTCCATCTGGCAAGCCGGTAAAGGCGACTACCTCATTGAGCGCGATGCCCTGTTCGCAGGCGACACAGTCGAGTCCCTCTTTGAGGAGGCCACGGCGTTACAGGCGAAGTGACGCGAAAATTTCCCCCAGAACCTCAGCCTCCTCCTCGGCAAGTCCGCCAAAAACCAGTCGTCGAACTCACCCTGCCCAACGTCCACCAACCTCCATCTCGCCACGCCTTCAGGCCCGCAGCGTCGTTGTCGCTACTCTCACCCACATCAGCCCTATGCGTCCTATCCCTTCTGCGCCCCATCAGCTCAACCTGCTCTCCATGGAACGGCTGAAGCAAAAGCTCGATGAATGGAGCGCCGCGGTGACAGGATGAGCCTCAGCTTGCGAAATCATCTGTCCTGTTCGATTAACTACTTCATGAAGATCACCGAAGCCTCCCTCCTGCTCTGCGGGATTGCCCAAGAATCCATCTCCGAAGAAAAAGCCCTCCAGCGGAACATGGAGGAGAAGGCGAAGGGGTTTCTGGTTAGCGGAGCGGAGTTTTACGCGAAAGCGCGATCTACCAATACTTTGATAAATCCTCCGAAAATCAGACACCCATGAAAACAGGACTCATTTTCGAAAAAATGGTGGTAACCGTAGCTCGGAACCTATGGCCATCTGCTGAATACTCTGGCAGTGAAATGCACGGCGGACGTGAGCGTGACGGCGTGTTTATTACTGAGGATGTAATTCACTTGCTCGAATGCACAGAACTACGCACCAAAGACAAAGCCGAAAATGATGGCAAAAAACTCGTCGGGCTAGCCAAGGAGTTTAGAAAGAGTCATCCAGAAACACCTATCAAATATTGGCTTGTCACAAAGGATGAGCCAACAGCTGAGCAGCGAAGTGTAATCAAACCTTTGGGCGTTCCAATTACCATTCTTTCGTTCACTCAATTTCAGTCCCGACTGGTAAAAGCTTCAGAGTATCTTGAATTGAGAGCAAATTCCCGTTTCGGTAGTATCGCTGACCCAAAGACTGGCGGAATTGGTGAAAAACTGCAATATGTAGAAATTGACCTGATTGATTCAGCTAGTGGAAAGTTTCATAAAGTTTCTGATATAGCGGATCAGGCCGAATCAGGTGGCCGTTTTTGTCTTTTTGGCGATTTTGGAGTTGGTAAGAGTATGACTCTTCGCGAATTGTACCGCAAATTAGCAGCAAAATATCACAAGGGAGAATCTGCCAAGTTCCCGGTTTACTTAAATTTGCGGGAACATCACGGCCAAGCCCATCCGGTCGAAATAATAGAACGACACGCCCGGTTGGTCGCGTTTAGCTCACCACCTCAGATAGTCAGAGCTTGGAAATCGGGATATTGCGTTCTACTGCTCGATGGATTCGATGAAATTTCATCACTTGGGTTGCAAGGCGGGTGGCGCAGGCTGAAAGAAGTCAGAGCCTCCAGTATGCACGGATTACGCTCACTCATTGAGGATAGCCCCGAGGATACTGGCATCATAGTGGCTGGAAGAAATAACTTTTTTGATTCTGACTCAGAACGACGCCAGAGCACAGGAACCCGCGATTTTACTGAGATAAATCTGAGTGAATTTAGTGAAGCGCAGATCGAAAAATTTCTCCACCTGTATGGATACAAGGGGAGAGTTCCGTCGTGGATGCCGTCCAGACCATTACTACTGGGTGCTCTGTTTGCAAAAGGCATCAAAGCACTATCCGGTGACGAAGCATCCCAACAACAGTTTCAAACTGACGATGCTGCGGATGGATGGAACATGCTTGTCCAAGAAATATGCGACCGTGAAGCCAAAATTGAAGCCGGTTTAAGCGGTAATTCCATTCGCTTAATACTTGAGAATCTTGCGACTCGCGCCCGAGCTACGCCGTCAGGCCTTGGTCCCCTATCTCCAAGCGAGATGAGCGAGGCTTTTATTGAGTGTTGCGGTTATAGTCCTGCTGACCAAGCCCTTACCGTCTTACAACGGCTAAGTGGATTTGGAACCGACTTATCTAAAGATGATGACTCTCGAAGTTTTATAGATTCAGATTTTGCCGATGCATGCAGAGCTGGGATGATGGTAAAGTTTCTTGATGACCCTTACACTGTTAAATGGCCGACCGTCCAAAGCGCTATCAAACATGCCTTGGGCGAAGTTGGACTTGGCGTTGCGGGTCGCAATCTGTCGCAGAACCCGTCACGATCAGGTCAATTCAAAGCTGCGTTTGCAGCCACCGAAAAAGGTCAAATTGGCGATGTAATTAAATTTGACCTTGTTCACCTTGCACAGAGAACAGGCCAGGAACTTACAGAACAGGTTTTTATAGACGGGATAGAAATAATATCCTTCTCGATTGATGCTGATCGATCTTGGCTTTCAAACGTGACATTTTCCAACTGCTCGATTCGTCACTTGCAGATCGATCCATCGGCCATCAGTGCGAGCACTCCCAATTTTCAGAGCTGCATCATCGAGGAATTAGATGGGCGTGTTTCCATGAAAGATTTACCTCAGGGGCGATTTAATGACTGCCTTATTGAGTCATTTGCCGATGATGTCAAAACTAACAGTGCCGTTTTCAAGACTGAAGCTCCAGTTGGAGTGAAGGTTCTTCTTTCGATTCTCAAGAAGCTGTTTATTCAAAGTCTTAGTGGGCGGGAAGAAGGAGCTTTTTCAAGAGGTGTTGACGCAGCTTCTGTGCCGGTAGTGCCTGAAGTTCTTGCAACACTCAAGAGCCTAAATTTTGCGGTTCGATCAGAACGTCGCTCAGATAAGGTTTGGTTGCCGACAAGACGGAAGAAGCGGGAAGTTCTCGAAATATTGTCTGCTCCTATGACATCGCAACATCCGTTGGTTGTCGCATGCCGAAAGCTAAGTTCATGATACGATCAGCGGTCTTCGGGACGCGGGTAGGCAGCGTTAAATTCTTGACCACTTTCTCCCCGCCGCCATCGTCGGCTTTGAACTCGATCTGAATAATTGCGAGGCATTTTTATGAATCATCCAACTCAACACATTGATTTCAAGCCTTGCGGGCAGGTGTCGGGGTCTAGAGGGTTCGGCGCGTGTTGACTCAGTGGGGATGGATGCCCTGAATGCGCACTTCGAAAGCGGTTTCATCCTCACGCGAACTCACCAGCCGCAGTTCCGCGCCGTTCGCGCGGGCGAGCTCGGTGGCGATGTTCAGGCCGAGGCCGAAACCGTCGGTCTGGCGGTTGTGGGCTTTGTCGCCACGGAAGAAGCGCTCGAAGAGACGGGCTTGGTTTTCCGCCGGGATGGCCGGGCCGGTATTGGTGACGGTGAAGATGGCCTGCGTGTCTTGCGGTGCTAGTTGCAGCATGACACGGCCCTGCGGGCGGTTGTATTTGACGGCGTTGCTGAGGAGATTTTGAAACACCTGGCGCAGCAGGGGGGTGCATCGCCGGAATGATGTGAGTTAGAGGGCGGTTGAGGTTGGATGGTTATGTTGAGTCCAGAAGTGATCCCAGCGTGAGGCTGTGAGGTAGAGCGCACGCAATGAGATGAGGGCATCGCTCGCGGCAATACTCCAGC
>JBDNIB010000243.1:0-6892 GCA_041688535.1 Prosthecobacter sp. | reverse complement strand
GGTGGCGCGGTGGCGGCGGGGTGTTCTAGGGCGTCGGCGGGGTGGGAGCAGGCTCCGTGTCGTCGCCGGAGACACCGGGGAAGCGCTCCTTGATGTCGTCGTAGATCGTGTCGGCACCGGCGACGTCGCGACAGGCGGGCCTGACGCACGGTCTGGTAAAAGGACAGGGCGGCCATCCAGACTTCGCTGCCTACGAGCATGAGGGTGTCGTCCACCTGCTCGCAGAGTTTTTTCAGCTCGCGAAAGACATCTGCCAGCACGAGGCGCAGTGCGCGGTCCTTCGTCACTTCCGCCGCAGTGACAAAAGGCGGGATCAAGTTCGGTGCGGTGGCCATGTAGCTCGCGCATTGTTCGTCAAAGCCGAGCGAAGCGGTGCCGAGTTTCGGCAGCGTGATGCGCTCTTCCTTGGTGAGGTTGATGAGGAAAGGCAGGAGAGCTTTGATCTCCGTGATCTTCGTCAGTATGGCCGTGTTGATTCGGTCGCCGCCTCACGGCTCCCTCACCCTGCGGCTGTCTGTCTCGGCACTGCCCCCGGTGCCTCGGCTGTTGGCTGCGTTCACTGCAGCACTGATTCGATTGTCGTTAGGCATGGTATTATGGTTTGTGTTGTTTGTTTCTGGATCCCAGAACAGCGACGAATCCCAGGTGAGATTCGCGGGACTGTCCGAGGTAAGAGTGTTTGGCTGGCGCAAAGTTAAGGGTGGAAGGTGGTTCTTCGGCGAGGTGGCCGCATCATTGCCGGCCTCTGATGATGTCCATCAGGGTGCGCTTTTTCGGAATGGTTGTGTCTTCTGGCACAGGCCGCGCGCGCGGTGGCGCGGGGGGAGGTAGGTGGTGTTGCAGGCGCTCGATCACTTCGTTCTCGGTGGTGATGGATTCCAGGGGGTGGATGTTGTTGGCATCCATCATCTCTTTGCTGGCACGGGCTCCGCCTTCATTCGGATCGACGAGGTGGGGACGAATGAGCAGGACAAGTTCGTCGCGTGACTTGGTTTTGTCGCGCTTGCCAAAGAGGGTGCCGAGCACGGGAATGTTGCCGAGCAAAGGGACCTGCTGACGGGTGTCGGTGAAGTTGGTGTCGATGAGACCACCGATGACGACGGGCACCTGATCTTTGGCGACGACGGTGCCACTGACGGTGCGTGACTGCACGGTATCGACGCTCTGGCGGGTGAAGCCGTTGTTGTTCGGCACGAGCACGGATGCGCCGTTGACGTTGATGTTGGAGTTCTCCTGGAGCAGACGCAGCGTGACGGTCTTGTCGGCGTTGATGTTAGGGGTGATGAGGAGCGTGGTGCCGACGGGACGAAACTCGATGTCGGTGCTGCCGTTGACGACGATATTGTTGGCTGCGCCTGGCACGACGGCTCCGCCGTTGAAGCTGCGGTTGAGTGGGCGCTCCTCACCGATGAAGAGGCGACTGACTTCATTGTTGGCGATAAGCAGGGTGGGAGTGGAGACGACGCGCACCTGGCCTTTTTCCTCCATGACCTGGATGCGGGCGCTGAAGTTGCCGCTGGCGTAGCGGAAGCTGAGGTCGCCGTTGTTGTTGGCGGCACCGCTGCCGAAGCCGACCTGAGTGGTGCCATCATTGAACAAATAATCCACGGCCGAGCGATAGCCCTGGTCCATGTGGACGCGGAGGATTTTGACTTCGAGTAGAACGGTTTGAGTTGGCACATCGATGCTGGTGATGAGGTCTTTGATCTGCGCCATGGCACGGCTGTCTCCCGTGCGCACGATGACCTTGTTGAGACGCTGAATGACGGTGACGAAAATGTTCACGCGCTCGTCGAGGAGCTTTTCGGCGGTGTCAGCCCGGTCTTCGAGTGTTTGGATTTGCTCGGCGGTGAGGTTTTCCACCCGCTGGGGTTCGACCGGCTGATTGGTCGTTCTGCTGTTGTTACCGAAGTTTTGGGAGCCGCCCATTCCCATTCCCATGCCACCTAACCCACCACGTCCACCAATCCCTCCTTGTCCGCCGCCAAAACCACCTCCCTGGCCTCCCGCATTGTTATTCCCCTGTCCCGCGACGCCCAACTGCTGGCTGCGGCCATCGAGAATGTCGAAGCGCTGGAAGCGCTGTTGCAACTCCATGGTGGCCTGGAAGTCCTGCATAAAGTTGCTCTGGTTCATGCGCACTCGCGGGCCGTAGAGGTCCTGGATGGCGCGACCGATGTCATTCGCATTGGGAAAGCGCAGGTCGAAGACCTCCGTCAGCTCCTCCTGGAAGCTGCCAAGGTCACGCTTGTATTCCTCCGGTGTGTGAATGCGGATGATGGCGTTTTTGTCATCTTCTCGGAACCGCAGGTTGTGGGAGCGGCAGAGTGCCTCCACGGCATCACGCGCCTGCACCTGAGTGAGGTAGAGACTGACGATGGTTTTGCCTGCTTCGACAGAGGCCACGACGTTCAAGCCGCCAACCTCGGATAAAATACGCGCGGCATCCGAGAGCGGCACCTGACGCAGGTCGATGAGCTCCATGCGGGTGTTCTGGGCTGTCACATGGCTGACGATGAGTGAGAGAAGGATGATGAGTCGTTTCATTGCAGGCGCAGGGTTTGTTTGAGCGGTAGGATCTCGATAGTGGCGCTGTCTTTGCTAAGTTCGCTGAGCTGAAGGCTCAGGTGACTGAACTCGCCCGAAAGGCTGAGCGCGCCGCCCTGCTTGAGGGCGAGGATCTGCTTGTTCACCTCAATGATGACGAGCCCCTGGCCGGCTTGACTGATGATTTTGCCGCGCATGATCACGGTCGGCAGTGTTTTGGCGTTCGCCTGACTTCCCGCCCCCGCCATGAGGAGCTGCTGCAAGGCCGCATCCGGCAAAGTGGGATCGAGCGGCGGTTTGGGCGGCGGCGTCTGTGCGTGAGCCAGCGCGGTGAGCATGAAGGCGAGGATGAGCAGGTGTTTCATCATAGATTAGCGGATGTTGTTGCCGGGGCCGGTGGCGGCGAAAAGGGCCATGAAGAAGGAGATATAGACGTAGCCGACGACGGTGCCGACGGTGACGATGACGGCAGGCTCGATGAGTGCAGTGAGGCGTTTGATGAGGCGGTCGAGCTGTGCTTCATGAAAGCGCGCGACTTCATCGAGCACGGTGTCGAGCGTGCCGGAGGACTCGCCCACGGCGATCATGCGCGGGAGCATGGACATGAAGCCATACGGTCGTTCCAGATGGCGGGCCAGTGGCTGGCCCTGCATGACCTGCTCGCGTGCGGTGGCGACGATGCTGGCGAGGCGGCGGTTCCCCATGAGCCGCTCGGTGACGCGGAGTGCCTCAATGAGGGTGACGCCACTGCTGAGTAAGGCGGAGAAGCATGTGGCAAACAGAGCGGTGCCTGCGGTGCGGAAGGCTTTGCCTAGCAGGGGAATGCGTAGCGCGAGGGCGTCGATCATGGCACGGCCTGTGGGCCAGAGAAACAGCATCACGAGGGCGATGAGCAGCGCTACGGTAATTATGGCAGTGGTTAGGCCGTTGTGCTGAATCCAGTCGCTGATGTCGAGCAGGCGCTGGGTCATAGGCGGCAGTTTTTTGCCCATGGCCCGCAGGAAGACCTGCAGCTTCGGCAGCACGCCCACGACCATGAAGACGGCGAGGCCAATGGCGAGCAGGAAGACGATGGCGGGATACATGAGCGTGGTCATCAGACTGGCACGCAGCGTGCGGCGTTTTTCCAGCGCGGCGGCGGCGCGCTCCAGCACGGGGCCGAGATGGCCGGTCTGCTCACCGACATTGACGAGCTGCACGACGAGGCGATTGAAACACGGATGCAGTGCCAGCGCTTCGGCAAAGGAACGACCGCCTTCAATGGTAATGATGACCTGCTCCCACACGCGCCTCATGCGGCCACGCTCCGACTGCTCTGCGATCAGACGCAGCGCACTGAGCAAGGTCAGGCCGCTGCGCAAGAGCGTGGCGAGCTGATACAAACTGATCTCAATATCCAGCGAGCGAATCCATAGCAGATTTGAGGGCCGCCAGCCTTGCGAGCTGGACGCTTGCTTTGCTTCCTCCACGCTGATGACGAGCCAACCGCGAGAACGCAAATCCGCCGTCGCGGCTGCGCTGGAGCTAGCCTCCAGCTCACCGGAGAAGCGGGCATTGGAGGCATCACGAGCTGTGTAGAGAAAAGCGGGCATACGGGTTTTACCAGACGGTCACGGCGCTGCGCACGTCATTCATGGTCACACTGCCAGCGCGGATTTTTTCGGCAGCATCATGGACGAGCAGAGGCAGGCCGCGCAGGCGCATGAGTTCATTCAGCGCGGCTTCGTCAGCACCCTTGGCGATGGCTTGTGACCACTCCTCATCGACGGGCAGCATTTCAAACAAACCCATGCGCCCGAGGTAGCCACGGCCCGCGCAGTAGAGGCACCCTTGCGGTTCAAAGCAGTCCTGTCCCAGCAACTCGGGCTGTGCGAGCAAGGCCGCTTCATCAAGACGGATCGCACGCGGCTGAATGCAATGCTGGCAGCACTTGCGCACGAGCCGCTGTGCCACGGCGAGACGCAAGGTGGAGGCGATGAGGAAGCGCTCCACGCCCATCTCGGCGAGACGGACCACGGCGCCCGCGGCGGAGTTCGTGTGCAGCGTGGAGAAGACGAGATGGCCGGTGAGCGCGGCCTTGATGGCGATGTCGGCGGTCTCGCGATCACGGATTTCGCCGATCATGACCACATCAGGATCATGACGCAACACGCTGCGCAGTGCGCCAGCGAAGCTCACCTTGTCCGCGCTATCGACTTCCACCTGCACGAGTCCGGGTATCTCGTTCTCGATGGGGTCTTCGATGGTGATGATGTTCTGCACCTCAGCGGCGATGAGTTCACGCAGCGCAGCATAGAGCGTGGTCGTTTTGCCTGAACCAGTAGGACCGGTGAGCAGGATGAGCCCGTGCGGTTTGGCGATGGCGTCGCTGAACATCGCGTGATGCGCCGTGCTCATGCCCAATGCGCTGAGGCTGAAGCGGCTGCTGTCCACCGCGAGCAGACGCAGCGTGAGACGCTCGCCATGACGTGTGGGGATGGTCGCTACGCGCACATCCACCACCATGCCGCGCGCACCGGATTCGCTATGACGGAAGGCTCCGTCCTGTGAGGCGCGGCGCTCGGCGATGTTCAGCCCGGCGATGATCTTGAAGCGATTGAGCAGGCCACCATGCACGCTCATCGGCAGCCGATAGGCATCCTCCAGCACGCCATCGACGCGCAGGCGGACTTGCAGCTCTTTTTCACCTGGGTTGAAGTGAATGTCGGAGGCCTGACGCAGCATCCCTGCGCGCAGGATTTCATTGGCGAGCTGCGTGGCGTCGGACTCGCCCTCTTCAGTCTCGGCACTGGCGGTGGTCTGGCCGCGCTCGGTGTAGCGGGTGAGCGTGCTGGCACCGGCCTGGGGTGCATCGCGGTAGAGTTTGTCCAAAGCACGGCTCAGTGATGCAGGCTCTGCCATCACGGAGCGTAGCGGATGTTCAAAGTAACGCTGGAGTGTGCGCAGCGCGGCCTCATCATCGCGGTGCTGACAGGCCAGCCACACATGGCCCTGATGCACGGCGAAGGGCAGTAGCCTGCGCCGCAGGGCGATGCTCGCAGGCAGCCGTAACGCCTGCACAGAATCAATGCGCACGGCATCGAGATCGAGCAAAGTCTGGGTGCTGTGATGGTTGGCGGTCATGCGGATTCTGTGGCGCGAGTGTGCATGCGGCGGGCGCGTTCAAAGACCTGCGCAGGCTGCCGGGCGTGGGCATTGACGGTTTGCTCAGAGATGTCTCCACGCAGGTAAAGTGTGGCCAGGCTGTGCTCCATGGTCTGCATGCCCTGCTGTGTGCCGGACTCCATGGCGGAGTAGATGAGGTTGCTCTTGCTGGTGGCGATGAGGTTGGCCACGGCTTGATTGGCGATCAGGATTTCCGCCGCGAGCACGCGGCGACCTTTAGCCTCTTCCGGAGCTTTGCCATTGGCGCGGCTCATCTTGCCTGAGCCATCCGCGACGAGCAAATGCTGTGCAACCACGGCCCGCAGCACGAGCGCGAGCTGGCGGCGGATGCCATCCTGCTCGCCAGCGGGAAAGACAGACACCATGCGCTCGATAGCACCCACGCAATCACCGGCATGAACGGTGGTGAAAACGAGATGCCCGGTTTCTGCGGCAGTGATGGCGGTGCGGATGGTGGTGAGATCACGGATTTCACCTACAAGGATGACATCCGGGTCTTGGCGCATCGCGGCGACGAGCGCGTCGTTGAAGCTCGGCGTGTCGAGGCCGAGCTGGCGTTGATTCACCAGCGCGAGGTTGGACTGATGCACGTACTCCACCGGGTCTTCGATGGTGATGAGATGGCAGTGCCGCGTTTGATTGATGTGATCCAGCAGCGTCGCCAGCGTGGTCGTTTTTCCAGAACCCGTGGGACCAGCGATGACGACGAGTCCATAGGGTTGCAGGCAGAGTTGGTTCAGCGAGTCGGGCAGACCGAGTTCTGACAGGGGACGGAAGCGATCATCCAGCCGACGCAGGGCGAGATGGATCTGGCCGCGCACTTTGTAGATGTTGAAGCGGAAGCGCACACCGCTCTTGCTGGTTAATGCGCCGTCGTAGCTGCCATTGTCCCGAACCACCGGGCCGCTGGCTTGACCCGATAGATCACGCGCCCAGCGCTCCATTTGAGCGACGGAGATGCAGGGCAGAGACGCATCGGATTTCAGCACGCCCTGCACGCGGAAGAAAGGAGGCGCATCACTGGCGAGGTGCATGTCGGATGCGCCGATGGTGAGACAGCGGTCAAGCAAAGTTTCGAGATGGAGGGGCTCCGCGCTCATGGTGTGCACTGAATGGGCTGCCCCTGATGCTCCATGCAGTCGGGACACAAGCCGAAGAACTCCAATTCATGGCGCACCGC
>JBDNIB010000242.1:0-1923 GCA_041688535.1 Prosthecobacter sp. | reverse complement strand
TGGCCGGGCATGTGCCACATGTGGGCGATGCCGGGCGCGGCCTGACCGCATTGCGCGCCGGATTTGAGGGCGAGGATGGGCTTGCTCTGATCCCATAAGTGAATGCGGTAGTGATGCGCGGGGTGATTGGGAACCGCGGCGAAGATTTGATCGAGCAAGGCGTCCACGGCCTGATTGCTGGAGATGGGTGCCTCGGTACGCGAGAACCAGATGCGCCAGACGAGAAAGGCCTTGGCCTCGATGTCGTTGCGGTCGTCTTGCACGAGGTTTTCTTGGTCTTTGATGCAGTCGAGGCTGCGCTGCTTCTTGTCGCGCTTGTCCTCGCGGTAGAGGTTTTCGAGCATGCCGATCCACTGCTTTTCGCGGGCATTGGCCTTGTCTTTGAGCTCGGTGGCTTTCTTGATGAAGGGCTTGGCACGTTTCTCGTTGTTTACGTTGGCCATGCTCATGCCCCAGTAGGCCATGGCGCATTCAGGGTCGATGGCGGCGACCTGGCGGAAGGAGCGCTCGGCTTCGTAATACCAAAAGCCGTGAAGTTGGCCGACTCCTTGGGTGAAAAAGGCCTGCGCCTCGGGCTTTTTCGAACTGATGGGAAATTTCACCGCATCGCCACAGCCTGGAATGAGCACGGCGGCCTGCCGCGGGCCTTCATTGAAGGCTTCGCCGTGCGCGGAATGGCCGGGGAGTTCGTCGGCGGGCACTGGGATCGCGGTCAGCAGGAGAAAGCAGGGAAGGAAACGCATGTGGAGGCGGAAAGAACGCGGCTGGGGATGGAAAATTGAAAATGGATGAAGGAAAAATGAAAAATGCCCGGAGCGGCGGCTCCGGGCATTCGAGAGAGAGATATTTGAGCTTCAGCGCGGCCTATTTGCCGTATCCGGGTGCCGCTTGGCCGTTCTCGTTGATGTGGCCGGTGGTCCAGAGGATGCCACGGGTCACGAGATCGAGGTAGCGGGCGTCGGCGACGGTTTCGGTGTTGTGGCCGATGGTGGTGCTGAAGATCTTCGTTTTGTTCGGGCCGTATTCATTGGTCCAGGCGACAACGGCGGTTGTCTCCGTTTTGGGGGCGTCGGCGGGAGCTGTCTCGCCCTTTTTGACCTTCGGCCCAACCATTTGCACGCCGGAAGCGAGCGGTTTGCCGGTGAGGATCTGGATGTTGTTGTAGAGCTCCTCGTTGATGGTGGTCCAGTCTGCGAGTCCCTGGGTAATGGGGTGAGTTTTGTCGGTGAAACTGATGGCGATGGGTTCCTTCGGGCCGTGGGCGGTGGATTGCAGGCCGAGCATCTCATACCATGCGGCATTGTCGGCACCAGCGGCCACGGGTTCGCGGAAATTGCCGGAGCGGTAGCTGTGCATGGCGCAGTGCAGGTTCACGGCGGGCTTGCCGGCCTTGTGCGCACCGAGGATGGCACCGACGTAGGCCGGGTCGGTGACATCAGCGCTGCATTCGTCGTGGATGATGACATCGAAGTCCTTGTCCCAGTCCCTGGCACTGTAGATCTCAAAGGTGGCCTTGGTGGTCTTATCGGGGTTGTAGGCGACATCGACGATGGCGTTGATGCGTGCCTCGATGCCTTCTTTGAGGGCGAGGGGTTGCTTGTCGTATTCATGGCAGCAGCCACCGGCGACGATGAGGACGCGCAGTGGTTTGACCGGCGCATCTGCGGCTTGGGCCAGGAAAAGGGCGGCGGTGACGCCGAGGGTGAGGAGGGGAAACAGCAGTTTCATGGTGGGGGTGGTTGGATTGACTGACCTGATGATAGCAGCGTGATTGGAACGCGCTGTCGAGTGGGAAATTGCGACGGCTGCTTGTGTATGCGCGAAAAAAGCAGCGCAGGAAGATGGACGATTGTAAAAGACCTCATAGTATGGCGTAACTGTCACCCACCAACCAGCGGGTCTTCTGTGCCCGTATTCCATCAT
>JBDNIB010000241.1:0-1834 GCA_041688535.1 Prosthecobacter sp. | reverse complement strand
GCCTACGACGAGGAGACATTCCAAATGCTCCTCCCCGTGCAGGATGACGACGATGCGTATGCCAGCATCATCCGTGAACGGCGCATTCAGCTCACGCAGTTGTTCAAACGAGACCAGGCGGAGATGGAGAAGTAGGCTTGTTCCTGCGGAACAAGTTTCCACGCTTCAGTTCCACAGGAAATGGGCGGCTTTTACTTCGCCGTGATCTTGAGGTTGCGGAACCAAGTTTCGTCGCCGTGCTCGGTCAGCATGAGCTTGCCTTTGCCGGGGGCGAAGCCTTCCTTGTTCTTGAACTTGCTCTTCGCGATCAATTCCTGCCACTCAGGCGCGGTGGTGTCCGCCTCGGAGGCAAGGCTGCCATTGAGCCAATGCTGGATCTTGCCGTCCTGAACGATGATCTTGCTCGTGTTCCACTCACCGGCGGGTTTCACTGCCTTCTGCTTCACAGGCTCCTTGATGTCGTAAATGGACCCTGTGGTGTGCGAACCGCCTTTGAGGCCGTCGGGATGTCCGCTGTCGTCGATCATCTGGTATTCGATGCCGAGCCATTCCTTGCCGCCGACCTTCGTAACCCAGTATTTGATGCCGTTGTTGCCCTTCTCATTGAGTTTCCATTCCCATTCGAACTCGAAGTTCGAGTACTCGTTTTTCGAGATCAAACTGCCGCCGCCTTTGCCGGTGAGGTGAATGGTGTTGTCTCCTTCGGTCGTCCAGCCGCCGGAAGGAACCGCGTCTTTGGTGTCGGTGAAATCGGCGAGGGTCAGTTGAACCGGCTCGGCGGCAGAGATGAGCGAGGCGAAGGCGAGGAGGGCAAAGAGTGTGCGCATGGTGGTTGGGATGGAGTGTGGCCCATCAAACGCGGTGGGAGCAGCGTTGCGAGCAACTTTTTCAAGCTGGCGATATTCCGGCGACGCGCTCGCGTTTTATGGGGCCATGAAACTCCGCCACCTTTTCCTGCTCCTCGCCGTTTCCGTCTCCGCCATGGCCCAGACCCCCAAAGCAAAAGCACCCGCCAAACGCAAGCCCAGCCCGGCTTTCGCGAAAATCGAAGACGTGGCGGGTTTGCCACGCGTGCTGATCATTGGTGACTCCATTTCCATCGGCTACACGCTCGATGTGCGCGAACTGCTCAAAGACAAGGCGAACGTGCATCGCATCCCCACCAACGGCGGTCCGACGACGAACGGCTTGAAAAACATCAAAGACTGGCCCGGGGACTCGAAGTGGGATGTGATCCACTTCAACTGGGGTCTGCATGACTTGAAATACATCGCGGAGGATCCTTCCAAGCGCGCCGATCCGAAGGCTGCTGGCTCGCATCTTCAGGTCGCATTGGCCGACTATGAGAAGAACCTCGCCGAGCTCGTCAAAACCATGCAGGCCACCGGAGCGAAGCTGATCTGGTGCAACACCACACCGGTGCCTGCGGGTTCGGATGGTCGCATCGAAGGTGATGAAGTGAAATACAACGAAGCCGCAGCCCGCGTGATGAAGGCGGCGGACATTCCCACCGATGACCTGTGTGCTCACGCAAACGCCAAGCTCAAGGAAGTGCAACTTCCGGCGAACGTGCACTACTCGCCCGAGGGCTATCACTACCTCGCCGAAAAGGTGTCTGCCGTGATCGCGGAATACCTGCCGAAGAAGTAATTCACTTCAAACCAGCCGGTCCTTGAGCGCACGCGCCACTGCGGCGGCGCGGCTGTGGACGCCTAGTTTGGTAAAGAGATTGCGGGTGTGCGTGCTGGTGGTGTGGATGCTGACTTGCATGCGGTCGGCGATCTCTTTGGCGGTGAGACCTTCGACGAGGAGCTTGAGCAGATCGTGCTCGCGG
>JBDNIB010000026.1:0-2198 GCA_041688535.1 Prosthecobacter sp. | reverse complement strand
TCGACATCCTCGTCAACAACGCGGGCATCAACAGCCCGCAGGCGATTGATGAGATCACCGACGAGGTGTGGGACCGAAATGTCGAGGTGGATCTCACCGCCGTGATGAGTTTAACCCGCGCCGTGGTGCCGGGCATGAAGGCGCGCAAATGGGGCCGCATCATCCACATCTCCAGCGTGCTCGGCGTTGGCGGACGATTAAAACGGAATGTCTATTGTGCCTGCAAAGCGGCCCTCATCGGCCTCGCACGCGCCAGTGCGCTCGATCTCGGGCCTTATGGCATTACCGTAAACTGCCTCTGCCCCGGCCCGTTCCTCACCGACATGCCCGGCAAACTGCTCAATGATGAGGAGAAGCAGTACTTCGCGGATCGCACGGCGGTAAAGCGCTGGGCTGCTCCGCGTGAGCTGGCCGGACCCGCCTTGATGCTCGCCAGTGAGGCAGGTAGCTACATCACCGGCCAGGGCATCGTGGTGGATGGCGGTGCGTCGGTGAACGTGCTGTGATATAGACCAGCGTCGATTGCTTTTCATGGTGTCGCATGAGCCTGATCTTCCGCAGCCATCTGCCCTACAGCCAGGCGCACATCCTGGCGGGTGCGCTGGCTTCAGGCGGCATTCCGGCGGCAGTGGCGGGAGACCTGGCCGCACATCTCTATGGCGGGACATCACTGCTAGACTGCGTGGTGATGGTGCCGGAGGACTGGGAAGAGGAAGCGGAGGCATTTTTGCGTGCGGACCTTGTCGAGGAGCCGCCGGACCCGAATCTCCCGGCGGAGACGTGCCCGCCGGATGGCGACCCGCCGGGCATGGGTGCCATTCTTTACGCCACGCTGTGTCTCGCCCCCTTCGCCGCCGCCCTGCCAGCCCTGCTGGCGGGAATCCAGGTTTTTGGCGAACATGCCACTTCACTTCAGCCCGCGTTGGTGGCCATGGCACACATGTACGTCGAGGGACTGGTTGTCCTCCTTGTCTGTCTGCCCCTGCATGCCCTCGGTGCCGGCCTGCTGCTCCGCATCATTCGCGGTTACAAACGAGGTTCCCGGCTCAGTCGGCTGCTGGTGAAAGGACTCCTGGTGTTGCTGATTTTGTAGAACGCCGCTCGAACGTCTGCCAGGCATACCGCTCATTCTGCGGCTGACAAACCGGCCAATGGATGAATGATCAGCGATGTCAGGAGCCTCACCTTATGTCCACAATGATCAGCCACCTTGGTGATGAGTATCCGGTAGCCGTTACCCTTAATGGGGTCAGGATGCCGCTCATCTCGGAAAGTCGTTGGTTGCGGAACTACACCAACACGGATGCGAAAACGGGCTACCAGATCTCCCGATTCATGGACGGCTCCGCCGCGCTCACCTTTCCCGAATTCGCCCGCGAATGGCCAACGTGGAGCACGCGTGAACAGCAGGACTTTTGCAACGCGTGTTCATGGCTGGGGGAGCAGGACGACTTTGCCGTTATGCTGCGCCACCTCATGCGACATGGCGACCCGCAGCATTGGTATGCCATTGCCTGCACGGTCGGTTCCCGCCTACCGCAGGACGAAGCGTTCGAACTTCTCACCCACGCGCTCCAATTCGCCCCGCTCGAAGAAGCCTGCAACATCTCCCAGGGCCTTTCGATCACCCGGCATCCGGAAGCCGAACGCGTGCTCCGCGCGCATTTCGCCACATTATGGTCGCACCCGTCCCTCTGGGACGACGACAGCTTCCTGAACCGGATCGCCTATGGGGCGACCTGCTGTCTCAAGCATCTGCTGGATTTGGGTGTGGCTCCGGAAGTTTTCACTGATCAAGTTCAAGCTTTCGCCCAACACCCCTGCACTGGAAATCGCGATTCTTGCCATCGCTCACTCGCCAAACATTTCCCGTGGTTGAATGAGTCAGCGACTTGTCAGCTTGCCGTCTGAAATTCAAACTCAGCCTTGGCGTGTGATTTGATCCGTTGGTCACGTTCGTGAGATCAGCATGCGCTTTCTGCCCGTCTTACTTCTCACGTCTCACGTCTCACTCGCCGCCGTCGATTTCTCCCACCAAATCGTGCCGATCCTACGGGAACACTGCGCGGAGTGTCATGCGGGGGAGAAGAAAAAGGGCGGGGTCAGTTTCAATGATCGGGCGTCCCTGATGGAGGGCAGTGAGAACGGGCCGGTGGTGGTCTCCGGCAAGAGCGCGGAGAGTGCGATGATCAAGCTGA